>DAOUPC010000126.1 GCA_030626365.1 Paracoccaceae bacterium | reverse complement strand
TGCATGTGACCGGCATCCCCAGTTTTGCGCCGGAATTGTTGCAGGGGGTGCGCGCGGGCGATCCCCTGAAATCCAAACACCTGGAAAAGGCGCTGATCCAGTTTGCCGAAGAGGGGGCCGCCAAAGTGTTCAAGCCCTCGATCGGTTCGGGCTTTATCGTGGGCGTTGTCGGGCAGCTACAATTTGAGGTGCTGGCCAGCCGGATAGAGCTGGAGTACGGCCTGCCGGTACGGTTTGAGGCATCGCAGTTCAATTCGGCCAGATGGGTAAGCGGCGACAAGCAAGCCATTGATGATCTTGTGAATAAAAACATGCAGCATATCGCGCATGACAATGACGGAGACATCGTTTTCCTGACCCGCCTACAATGGGATATTGACCGGATAAAACGGGATTTTCCGGATGTGCATCTTAATGCAACAAAGGAAATGATGGTATAAATCACCCCCATGGCAGATACCCCGCCCAGAGGCCGGACATGACCCGATGGGGGCTAAGCGCAACCATCAAGGCACCGCTGGGCGAGGTGCTTGATTTTGTGGCCTATCATCTGGATCTGGGCGCGCACCGGATTTACATCTATCTTGATGACGACAATCAGTCGGCCTATGCCCGCCTAAAGGCGCATCCAAAGGTCCGTGTGACCCTTTGTGATACCGCATATTGGCGCAAACAGACGGGAAAGCGACCCGCTAACCATCAGGTTCGCCAGACAGTAAATGCCACCCACGCCTATCGGCGCCGGGCCGAGGTTGACTGGCTGATCCATATGGATGTGGATGAATTTCTGTGGCCCGACGCAGGGTTATCCGACTGTCTGGCCGCGCTTGATCGTCAGGTGCAATGCGCCCGTGTCCGGCCAATCGAACAGCTTGCGGGGGATGGCAGGGCCTTCAAGGGCTTTATCCCCAGCGGGCCAGATCGCCTGCCCACCGTTGCGCGGCTGTATCCGCAGTTCGGCCAATACGTAAAGGGCGGATTTCTAAGCCATCTGGCCGGCAAGCTGTTCGTGCGCACGGGGCTGGATGATCTGACCGTGAAAATCCACAATGTATTTCAAGGCACCACAATGAACCCGGATCAGGTAGAGCTGGACACAGTGGCCTTGTGCCATTGCCACGCCAGCAGTTGGGAACGCTGGATATCGGCCTATCGATACCGGCTTGCCCAGGGGTCTTACCGGGCCGAACTGGCCCCGAACCGCCCCCGCGATCGGGGCGGGATGAACATGCATGAACTGTTCCAGTGGATCGAGGCCGACGCAGGCCAGGCCGGGTTGCGCGCGTTTTACGACGAATTATGCGCCGACACGCCGGAATTGCGCGCCCGCCTTGCCACCGAGGGCGCATTGCGATTCTGTGATTTGCTGCTAGCGCCGAAAAATCGGAAACATTTCCCGGATATTTGGGCAAATTAGCCGCGCAATGGAAACAATACGGCCTAAAATTACAACTTCTGCTACATCAATTGACCCTCGCCAACCTTTTTGCTATGCCCCGCAAGAGCCCTGATGCGCGCGAAGTGCAGGACCGTCCGGGTCCGGCTCAAACCAGACGAGCGGGCCACGTAAGCGTCCGCAAGATGCGGATACATATGACAAAATTCTCTGATCTAAACCTGAGCCCCAAGGTTCTGAAAGCGGTCGACGAGGCCGGATACGAATCGCCCACACCTATTCAGGCAGGGGCCATTCCCCCGGCCCTTGAAGGGCGCGATGTTCTGGGTATTGCCCAGACCGGCACCGGCAAGACAGCCGGGTTCGTTTTACCAATGATCACCCTGCTGGCGCGCGGCCGCGCACGGGCGCGCATGCCACGCTCGCTGGTGCTGTGCCCGACGCGCGAACTGGCCGCCCAGGTGGCGGAAAACTTTGACACATACGCCAAGCACGTAAGGCTGACCAAGGCGCTGCTGATTGGCGGCGTGTCGTTCAGAGAACAGGACAAGCTGATCGATAAGGGCGTCGATGTCCTGATCGCCACGCCGGGCCGTCTGCTGGATCATTTCGAGCGCGGCAAACTGTTGCTGACAGGCGTGCAGATCATGGTGGTGGACGAGGCAGACAGGATGCTGGACATGGGGTTCATCCCCGATATCGAGCGCATCTTTTCGCTGACGCCCTTTACCCGCCAGACGTTGTTCTTCAGCGCCACGATGGCACCCGAAATCGAACGCATAACAAACACGTTCCTATCCAACCCCGAGCGGATCGAAGTGGCGCGTCAGGCCACTACGGGCGAGAACATCAAACAATGCGTGGTGATGTTCAAAGCCTCACGTCGTGACCGCGAGGCCAGCGAAAAGCGAAAGCTGCTGCGCGCGCTGATCGACAGTGAAGGCGACAAATGCACCAACGCCATCGTCTTTTGCAACCGCAAGACGGATGTGGATATCGTTGCAAAATCGTTAAAGAAATATGGCTATGACGCGGCCCCGATCCATGGTGACCTGGACCAGAGCCAGCGCACCAGAACACTGGACGGTTTTCGCGGGGGAACATTGCGGTTCCTGATTGCCTCGGATGTGGCGGCCCGTGGGCTGGACGTGCCAAGCGTCAGCCATGTGTTCAATTTTGACGTGCCCGGCCATGCCGAGGATTACGTGCACCGGATCGGGCGCACGGGGCGTGCGGGGCGTGATGGCAAGGCCATGATGATCTGTATTCCGCGCGACGAAAAGAACTTGGCCGATATCGAACGGCTGGTTCAAAAAGAGATCCCGCGGCTTGAAAACCCCCTGAATTCAGGAAACTCTCCGGTACAAGTTCCGGTACAGAGCGAAAGCAAAGCCCCGGAAAAAGAGGACAAGCCCTCTTCTGAGCGCGGACCAAAACCTGATCGTGGCCCCAAGCCTGATCGTGGCCCCAAGCCTGATCGCGGACCAAAACCTGAGCCCAAGCCCGAGCGCAGCCCGGAACCCACGGCAAGCAGCCCGGCCAGGAACAAGCCATCTGACGACAAACCGACCGAGAACAAGTCGCGAAATCGCGGGGGCCGTGGCCAGGACCGTGGTGGCAAGAAAGTGGTTGGAATGGGTGATCATCTGCCCGGCTTTATCGCGCTGAGCTTTGACGAAAGGCGCGCGATCTAACGCGCGCCTGAATTTCTTAGTAAAGGTTCACCCAAAGTTTTCTAAAAACTTTGGGTGTTACCGCATACGGCTGATAACCACCGACACTTCCGGTTTTTTACCGATTTCGCCCTGTGTGGTCTGGCGGGCGACGCGACGCAACCCGTCCTCAAGTTTGTCATCATTCTTCAGTGTCTTTGGCTCTGCGCGTTTCAGGAACTGATCCAGATCCGCCTCCAGTACCTCGACCAATGGGGCGCGCGACGAACCCGTCTCACTTAGCCCCATGACATCACACCAGGGTTCGCCCAGTGGTTCGTCCTGTTCATCAAGGATAACCGTGACAATCACATGCCCGTTCAGCGCCATGCGGATACGATCACGTACCACCCCGTCCAGCGCGCCAACCTTGACTGACCCATCCAGATAGGTCCGCCCGGTTTCGATATATTCCGCGACCTTTGGCGTATTGCCGGTCAGGTCCATCATCATTCCGTTAACCACTACAATGCTTTGCAGCCCTTTGGCCTCGGCCAGTTTCGCATGTTCACGAAGGTGCCGGTGTTCCCCGTGCATCGGGATCAGCATTTGCGGGCGCACGACATCATGCATCTGTTCCAGGTCTGGCCGGTTGGCATGGCCCGAAACATGATAAAGACCGTTGTGGTCATCCACCACATCCACGCCTTTTTCGCTTAGCTGGTTCATGATGCGGATAACGCCCCGTTCATTACCGGGAATGGTTTTTGACGAAAACAGGAACATATCGCCCTCTTTCAGCGTCAGTCCCCGGTATTTGCCGCGTGCCAGTTGGGCACTGGCGGCACGCCGTTCCCCCTGACTGCCGGTCACCAGCAACATCACGTTCCCACGCGGCAGATCACGGGCCTCTTCCGGGCTGATCGTGTGCGGGAAATCCGACAGAACGCCGGTTTCGGTTGATGCCTCGACCATGCGCTGCATCGCCCGCCCCAACAGAACAACCGACCGGCCGGCCCGCTGGCCAGCCTCGGCCAGGGTCTTTACCCGCGCGACGTTGCTGGCAAATGTGGTGGCCACAACCATGCCCGCCGCCCCGGCCACCAGCGTTTCAATCGCCGGTCCGACATCCTTTTCCGAGCGCCCCGGCAGGGGTGAGAATACGTTGGTGGAATCACAGATCAGGGCGCGCACGCCGTCCTTGCAAACCCCGGCCCACAGGTCCGGGTCAAATGCTTCGCCGACCATCGGGGTCTGGTCCAGTTTGAAATCCCCGGAATGGATCAACCGCCCATTGGGGGCATCGATGACCAGTGCCGCACTTTCAGGGATCGAATGGGAAATTGGCAGGAAACCAACGTTGAACGGTCCCACCTGCACCTGTTCGGGCCAGGCAGACATGACGCGCACGGCCTCGGCGAGGTGGCCATGTTCGGCCATCTTGCGCCGGGCGATATTGGCGGTAAAGGCACGGGCATAAACCGGTGCGCCCAGATCCTTGTAGAAATGCGCGATGGCCCCGACGTGGTCCTCGTGGGCATGGGTGATGAACACCCCTTCCAGTCGGTCGGCCCGCTCTTTCAGCCAGGTCATATCGGGCAGGATCAGATCCACCCCCGGTGTCGAGTCCATATCCGGGAACGTCACGCCCAGATCAACCAGGATCAGGCGTTCCTTGCCCGGTTTTCCATACCCATAAACATAGGCATTCATGCCAATTTCACCGGCTCCGCCCAGTGGCAGATAGATTAGTCTTTCACGGCTCATGTGTTGCCATTTCCCTTGTTATACTGATGAATCACGGTCAGCCCGTGCATCGTCAAATCCTCTTCAAACGCATCGAACAGATCGACCGTCTGCTGAAACAACGGGGCCAGTCCCCCGGTCGAGATGATTTTCATCTCGCGTGCCCTTTCGCTTTTGATACGTGTGCATATCTCGCGTACCAATCCGACATAGCCCCAAAACACCCCGGATTGGATGCAGGCGACCGTGTTGGTCCCTACTACGCTTTGTGGCCTGGCAATGTCCACATGTGGCAGTGCGGCGGCGGCCTTGTGCAGTGCTTCAAGGCTCAGGTTGACGCCGGGCGCGATGACCCCGCCAACATAGGCCCCGTCATGCGCCACCACATCAAAGGTGGTCGCGGTGCCAAAATCCACGACAATCAGGTCGCCGCCATGGCGCACATAGGCCCCGGCAGTATTGACCAGCCGATCGGGGCCAACCTGGGTGCCTGCATCCACACGCGGGTCATGCGGCAAAAGGCAATCAGGCTTGCCCACAACCAGGGGGCGGCAGCCAAAGAACCGGTCGGCAAATACCCGCAGGTTGAACACCACACGCGGCACGGTGGACGAAATAATGACATCCGTGATCCTGGCCTCGACCCCGTAATGTTTGATCAGGGTCGAATACCAGGTGAAATAGGCATCCGCCGTGCGGGCATGGTGGGTTGACGTGCGCAGGGTGCACAAAAACCGCTCTCCGTCCCAGATGGAAAAGACAGTATTGGTATTGCCGCAATCAATGGCCAATAGCATCGGCTCTCTCTCCCTCTTTTCTTCTTAGAAATAGACATCCGCCGCCGGGATGCTTACGCGCCCCTTGGGCGTCAATAAGACAAGATTGCCCATCGCGTCCACCGTCTCGAATGTACCAGAGGTTTCCGAAGTCCCGGTGCGGGCGCTAATCACCTGCCCCAGCCGGGCAGCCCGGTCCAGCCAGGCGGTTCGGATCGGGGCAAAGCCAAGGGTGATAAACTGGTCCTCGTATCGTGCATAGGCATCCGCCAGGTAGGTCAGGAAATCCTCGGGGGTGACCTGTGCGCCGGTTTCGGACAGCAACGACACAGGCCTTAATGCGCGCGCCTCGACCTTTTCAACCGGGGGGGCCTGAACCAGGTTGACGCCAATACCAATCGAAAGATGCGTGATCGCCCCGCCCTGCCCGGCACTTTCCAGCAGTATCCCGGCCAGCTTGCCACCGTTCAGCAGCACATCATTTGGCCATTTCAGGGCAAACCCATCGGTCCGCCCGGTCACCGCGACACAAGCATCAAACAACGCCAGTGCGGCCACGAAACTGCGCAATGCGATGCGGGCCGGATCGCCCGCGGGGCGCAGCACCAGCGTGGCGGCAAAGTTGCCTGTGCTATCTGCCCATGTGCGCCCGCGCCGCCCGCGACCGGCGGTTTGGCGATGCGCCAGTATCCATTCCGGCCCACTTAACGACGCGGCAATGCGCGCCGCCTCGTTCAGGGTGCTGTCAACCTCGTCCAGAATGCGCCGCCCATACCCCTTTGGCCACGGGGTCATGGTGTTCATCGCGTGAAATAAACGCCCGTCAGAGGCATCCCAATCGTGGCCAAGCGCAGTTCAAACAGCTTAGTTGACAAGTGCCGCCGCAGCCGCCGCCGCAGCCCCTTCGACGCCAAACATGTTGATGATCCCCAGCAGCATGGCCGCAGCCGACACCATCAGGAACCCCCACAGAACCGGCGACCCGCCTTTGTCCAGCCCATCGTTCTCTTCGCCGAAGTACATGTAATAGACGATCCGCAGGTAATAGAACGCGCCAATAACCGATGCGATCACACCAGCAACCGCCAGCCAGGCCAGGCCGGATTCATAGGCTGCGCGCAGCACATAGAACTTGCCGAAAAAGCCCAGCATCGGTGGCACGCCGGCCAACGAGAACAACAGGATCAGCATCGCCAGCGCCTTGCCCGGTTCGCGCGTGGCATATTGGTTCAGCGCGGTAATGTCGGTAATCGGCACGCCATCCTTTTCCATCATCAGGATAAAGGCAAAGGTGCCGATATTCATCGTCACATAGATCGCCATATAGATCAGCATCGCCTGAACACCAAACACCGTGCCGGACGCCAGCCCCATCAGGGCAAACCCCATATGCGAGATCGACGAATAGGCCATCATCCGCTTGATGTCGCGCTGGCCAATCGCCGCCACGGCCCCCAGGAACATGGACGCAACTGACAGCAGGGCAATCACCTGGCTCCAGTCCTGCACGGCCATGCCGAACGCATCATGCAGCACGCGGGCAAACAGGCCCATGGCCGCAATCTTGGGCGCGGTGGCAAAGAACGCGGTGACCGGCGTGGGGGAACCTTCATAGACATCCGGGGTCCACATGTGGAACGGCACCGCCGATACCTTGAACGCCATGCCGGAAATCAGGAACACCAGCCCGAACAACAGCCCCAGAGAGACCTCTCCGTGCTGCGCGGTCTGGATAATGCCGGAAAACAGCGTGGTGCCGGAATAGCCATAAACCAGCGACGCACCATACAACAGAATACCCGATGACAGCGCGCCCAGCACAAAGTACTTCAGACCCGCTTCCGTCGATCTTACACTGTCGCGCCGCATGGCCGCGACAACGTACAAAGCCAACGATTGCAACTCCAGCCCCATGTACAAAGCCATCAAATCGCCCGCCGAGACCATCACCATCATGCCGACAACCGACAACGCCACCAGTATCGGGAACTCAAACCGCAGCAAGCCCCGGCGCGCCATGTAATCCTGGCTCATCACCAGAATCGACGCCGCCGCCAGCAGGATCGCCACTTTGGCAAACCGCGCGAACCCGTCGTCAACGAACATGCCGCCAAAGGCCACGTTGGTGCCGTCGGTACTGGTGGCGATCCAGCCCGCCAGCGCCGCCATCAGCCCCGCCGTGGTCCAGGTCAACAGCGGTGCCATCCCGTCCTTGGACGTATAAACCGCCCCTATCAGGGCCAGCATGGCATAAACC
>DAOUPC010000271.1 GCA_030626365.1 Paracoccaceae bacterium | reverse complement strand
CCGCCGAACGCGGTTTCATAGACGAGGTGATCCAACCCCGCTCAACCCGGATGCGGGTCAGCCGGGCGTTTGCCTCGCTGCGCGGCAAGAAGCTCAAAAACCCGTGGAAGAAACACGATAATATTCCATTGTGACCCCTGCTTCTTCTTGTTTCAAATACTCCCGCCGGAGGCTCTGGTATTGCCACCGGCGGGTACGATCAAAAAAGGCGGACCGCCCATGACCCAACTCTGGAAAAACCAGACCTCGCCCAGCGTGCTGGCCCCGTTTCTGGCCCTGCTGTTTGGGCTGCTGCTTGCGGGCACTGCGGGGGCCGAACAGGCGCTGCATGTGCCTTCGGGGCAGGCGGTCACGCTGGGCGAGGTTCTGATCGATGATCGCTCTGGCAAAGTTGGTGAAACCTGGGTGCGGTTCCGCTTTATTGCGCCGCAGATCGGTGATCAGGGGGGGGATGTTCCGTATGACACTGCCGCCGCCGATATGGACCACCTTTGCCAAAATCTTGTGCTGCCCTACCTTGCCCAATACGCGCTTGAACCGGCGCGCGTGGTGATTTCCCTGTCGGACCGGCCTGTGCCTTTTGGCACCTCGGCCCCCGACGCAACCCAGTATTTCGAGGCATATCGCCCCGAAAACACCCTCTGCATATGGGAGGCATTTTGATGCTACCACAACATGTTGCGCACCAAAGCTCATCCTTTGACCCGGTTGAGGCTTTGGAGTCACAACCGCTGCACTTGACCGGCTGCGCGTATCAATCGGGGGCTGTTTCGGCTATGGTCGCGACAGGTCGCATCCAAGCGACCGTTACCTTGAGGTTGAGACAGGCAGGGTCAGTTTCCCCGCCCGGTCTCGTTAATGCAGTCAGGAGACAAGGATGTCGAAAAGCATCAAATTCCTCGCATTGGTCGGCTTTGTTGCCACCGTTGCGGCCTGCGGCAATGGCCGTCAGGAAGAGTTTGTCGTGGTTGAACCGATCTCGGTTGAGCCGACCTATACCGGCAAATACAAGTAACCCGATACTGATACCGGGGCCGGCCTTGTGGCCGGTCCTACCTAACCCGACCCCGCCCAACCCAACCCTGTCCAACCCGGCGCACCAGACACGATCCGCGCACCTGACAAAAGGTGTGCCATCATGCTGAAACATCGTGGGTTCCCCGGCCGCCTTACCGGCACCGATTTCCAGTTCACTGTTCGTCGCGCCAACCCGCGCGGTGTCACGCCGCTGACCCGTCGTGAACGGTTTGCCGACCGCAAACCGGCTGACCGGCGTGCGGATGCCGGGTTCATGGCCGCGCTTTGGGGGCAGTTTGGCGATCAACCCTTCGAGAGGGGTAATCTGGACGCCGGGCGCATCAGTTGGCTGTTTGGCCGCGAGGTGATCCCGGCCGAGGACCCGTTTGATGCGGCCAGTTACGAGGCCCTGCTGGTGATCAACGTATCTGTCGCCCGTGCCTCATTTCCCGACCTGTTCAGGGATTGATCGGCGTGATGTTGCGGACGCATGTGAATTATCGGCAAAAAGCAGCCCAATTCGGCAACGATTGCCCGGCACCATTGGCCGGTGGCACAGGTTGGGGCACCTTCCCAAGTGTGGATGGTGATCCTGTTTTGTCATCACCCGCGAAAAAACTAACCTCTACCCCTTCCCTTGTCGGGCAGGCCAGCGCGCATTGCTTGGGTCTGCCCGATTTTTCGCTGTCTTCTGGTTGCCTGAAGAATCGGCAAGGTTCCGCCCAGCGGGGAATCCGCGTTGAAATTCCCTTGCGTGGTGGGCGGATCACAGGCCTTGTGCCCGCATCCGTCAAAAACAAAAAACAAGGATGGGCAGGATGCGAGCAACGAAAATCATCACCACAATTGCGCTTTGTGCGGGCCTTTCGGCCTGCGGAGAGTCAACCAGCGAACAGGCCCTTTATGGCGCGGGGGCGGGCATGCTTGGCTCTTTCGTCGTCAATGGTGACCCGATCCTGGGGGCTGTCGCAGGGGCCGCGGCCAACGTGCTTTATTGCGAGGCAGGTCCGGGCAAGTGCGGTTGATCCGCTAGGCGGATCACCTTTTCAGAATAACGCGGTCCCTTTGGGGCCGGTTCAACACATGCAATGCACCGTTGCGGGCCTGTCGGCCCGTGGCGGTGTTTTGCGTTCGAAAGACCAGAATTCAGCCATCCAATCTGCCTCCAATCCGCAATCTGCCTCCAATCCGAAGGACACCCCATGTTCAACAAGATCCTGATCGCCAACCGTGGTGAAATTGCCTGCCGTGTTATCAAAACTGCCCGCAAGATGGGCATTACCTCGGTGGCAATTTATTCCGATGCCGATGCTGACGCGCTGCATGTGAAAATGGCGGACGAGGCGATCCATATCGGCCCGCCACCTGCCAACCAGTCCTATATCGTCATCGACAAGGTGATGGAGGCCATCCGCCAGTCCGGCGCGCAGGCGGTGCATCCCGGTTACGGCTTTCTGTCCGAGAACGCCAAATTCGCCAAGGCGCTGGCGGCGATTGGCGTGGCGTTTGTTGGCCCGCCCGTGGGGGCGATTGAAAAGATGGGTGACAAGATCACCAGCAAGAAAATCGCCCAAGAGGCCGGGGTTTCCACGGTGCCCGGTTACATGGGGGTGATTGCGGACGCGGACGAGGCGGTAAAAATATCGAACGAAGTCGGCTATCCGGTGATGCTCAAGGCCAGCGCCGGGGGTGGCGGCAAGGGCATGCGCATCGCCTGGAACGACGACGAGGCCCGCGAGGGGTTTCAAAGCTCCAAGAACGAGGCCGCCAACAGCTTTGGCGACGACCGCATATTCATCGAGAAATTTATCACCCAGCCACGCCATATCGAAATTCAGGTGCTGTGCGACAGCCATGGCAACGGTGTTTATCTGGGCGAGCGTGAATGTTCGATCCAGCGCCGCAACCAAAAGGTCGTGGAAGAGGCCCCCAGCCCGTTTCTGGACGAAGCCACCCGCAAGGCGATGGGCGAACAGGCCGTCATGCTGGCACAGGCGGTCGATTACACCAGCGCGGGCACGGTGGAATTCATCGTTGATGGGGACCGCAACTTTTATTTCCTTGAGATGAACACACGGCTTCAGGTGGAACACCCGGTAACCGAACTGATTACCGGCATCGATCTGGTGGAACAGATGTTGCGTGTGGCCAATGGGGAAAAGCTGTCGATCAGCCAAAGCGATGTAAAGCTGAACGGCTGGGCCATTGAAAACCGCCTTTATGCCGAAGACCCTTATCGGGGGTTCCTGCCGTCAATTGGCCGGCTGACCCGGTATCGCCCGCCTGCCGAAATTACGCAGGAAGGCCATGTGGTGCGCAACGATACCGGCGTATTCGAGGGCGGCGAGATTTCGATGTATTACGACCCGATGATTGCCAAGCTGTGTACATGGGCCCCGACCCGTGCGCAGGCGATTGAACACATGCGCAACGCGCTGGACGGGT
>DAOUPC010000095.1 GCA_030626365.1 Paracoccaceae bacterium | reverse complement strand
GACGAAATGGATATAGAAGAGGCATCGGATCAGGGCGGGTCAACCTGGCATGATCCGAATGAAGAGACAGACGAAGATGCGGCATTCCAAACCGGCCAGTCCGACGCGGAACCCTGGGAAGAGCAGGCCAGTTCGGATGACGCAGGCGACGACCCTTATGGCACCGCCACCCTTAGCGCCAAGATCGCGGCACTTGAGGCCACGATAGGTCAGACCAAGGATCAGTGGGAACCCGATGGTGAAATGGGGGATGATTACGCCGGAACCCGTGTCGAAACCCTCAAGTGGGAGGACCACGACGAAGATGATGCGCAGGGGACACAGTATGATGACGCCCCGTCAGAGGATGTTTCGGAACACGCCGCCGATACCGCCGATACTACTGACATCGCCCCGGAAGCTGAACCCGAGATGACCCCAGAGGTCGAGCCAGAGGTTGAGCAGGTGGATGCGGATGACGATGGCAGCATGCGCGATATTCTAACCGAGGATGATGCGATCCTGGACGAGGAAAGCCTGCGGGAACTGGTTGCCGATATCGTGCGTCAGGAACTTCAGGGTGTGCTGGGCGAACGAATTACCCGTAACGTGCGCAAACTGGTCCGGCGAGAGATCCACCGCGCCCTGACGGCGCAGGAACTTGACTGACCATCTGTCCTGACCTGTGCCTGATTATGCCGGTTGATTTTAGACAACAAAAAACGCGCCTTGGACGGGCGCGTTTTTTGTATCAGAAAGTAGGGTGCGAAAATCAGGCGGCTTCGGCCTGTTGCGCCGCTGCATTGCGCCGCTCGCTCTCTTCGCGGGACAGGGCTACAGAGGTACGCACACCACGACCAACAAAATCCATCAACCCCGAGACAACACGGTCGTTCGGGTCGATCCCGGCGCACGACAGAACCTCGCGTCCGTCGCGCGAACGCGCCCAGCGGGCGATTTGTTCCGGGCCATTGCCATACTTCTTGTCATCTGCGATGGCATCATCCAACGCGGCCAGCACAACGGCGGCAAACAGTTTACGGGCGCGATTGCCTTGTTCGTTATTAAAGGCAGTGCCGTCGACGAAATCTTTCATTTCGCGTTCCTTATTCTTCTTGCTCTTGCAATTCTCGGCTGGCGTTCCTTATGACTGATCCAAACCGATTCGGATACCCTTAAAATGCATACCAGCCATGCATTCAGCGCATATCTCTCTGAGGGTGCAACAGGGTATCGTTGCCTTGCCAGCCACCATCCTGCCAGATATAGGGGCGCGGACCGATTCATCAACCTTATGTAAAGGATTATTGCCATGCCAAAGATCAACGGAAACGAAATCCGCCCCGGCAATGTTCTTGAGCATAACGATGGGCTGTGGGCCGCCGTAAAGGTGGATCACGTGAAACCGGGCAAGGGCGGGGCCTTTGCCCAGGTCGAACTGCGCAATCTGCGCAATGGTTCAAAGCTGAACGAACGCTTTCGCAGTGCTGACAAAGTGGAAAAGGTAAGGCTGGAACAAAAGGATCAGCAGTTCCTTTACGAGAACGACGGGATGCTGGTGTTCATGGACACGGAAAACTATGAACAGGTTGAATTGCCAGTGGAAATCCTTGGGGATCGCCGCCCGTTTCTGCAGGATGGCATGACCATCGTGGTCGAATTCCACGAGGCAGAGGCGCTAAGCGCACGGGTGCCCCAGAAAGTCACCTGTAAGATCGTCGAAACCGAACCGGTGGTAAAAGGCCAGACAGCGGCCAATTCGTTCAAACCCGCCGTACTGGACAACGGGGTCAAGGTCATGGTGCCGCCTTTTGTGGGGCAGGACGAAATGATCGTGGTGAACACCGATACCATGGAATATTCCGAACGCGCCTGATTGTTTCTTCAGGCGGTTTGCCGCTGAACCGGCCAGTATCCGCCGCTGATCCATGAATGTGGGAAATCGTCCTTAGGTTGATTGATCGGGGAAGACGTCTCGTAAAAGTTCAAATTTCACCCGCGTCGCGCTGACCTGCCGGTAAAAGGCAATCAGAAAGGCGGTCGGGGCCTGAATTCGTCCCAGACCCATGGTTGCGGCCACCACGGTGCCCACATCGGTGCGCCCTTGCAACACCAGCCACCCCCCCAGCATCAGCACCGCCACCGTCCCGATGCCGTTGATCGCACTAAGCAGGAATTTGGTGGACAGTTTCCACAGGAACATGCGGCGGCGGGTTTCAAATATGGTATCGAAATCGTCCAGCACCGATTGCGTGATGGCATCCACCTGCCCGGCGATTATCTGGTTGGTGGCCCCGCGCAGGACTTTCACCCGACTGGCCACCAGCGCGTTGACGCGCCCCTGTGTCATCAGCACCAGAACCACCTGTGGGATGATCATTGCCAGGGCAATCATGCCCAGCCCGGGCTGGGTCGAGGCGATAAAACCAATCACGCTGATCAATGTGCCGACCTGCATCACAGGTTCGGAAAAGGCACCGCCAGCGAATTTTCCCAGTTCTTCGGCCTCGGCTGAGATGGCCGTGGTCAGCGTGCCGGTTTGGATGCCGCCCTGGTTCTGATCCTGATCCCGATTCTGGCTGACCCGAATGGTTTCCGTGTATAGCCGTGTGCGGATAAACCGGATCGTATCCTCGCCCAGAACCCCGGATCGGTGCCCCAAAAGCCACTTCAGCGCCAGGCTGATCAGGGTTGCGGCCAGCATGCCAGCCCCAAGGTAAAATAGGTTTTCGGCTGACAGGGCGGGTAGGGTCAGTGCGTTGATGATTTCTTTTTGAAAGGCCAACGGCACGGCGGCAAGCGCTGCGATGGCCAGGGAAAGCAGGATCAGAATGATCTGGCGGCGGCCACTGATGCGCCAGATGGCGAGATAAAGTTGTATCAATTGATGCCTCTTGCGTGGACCCTGACAGGCCTGATGGTGACCTTGGACCAGTGCGCCGGAATTCTCAAGCTGTCAGGGTAATTGTACGTCTGCCCTGCCCGCCTGCATCGCACCCTTGGCCCGGTCAAGCCGCAGATAGGCAATGGCACGCCCGTTTGCCTGGGTAAACAGTGTGCCAACCGGTTTGTCATTCGCGGTGATCAGCGTGCCAACCGGGGCCGTGCCGGTTACTGAAACAACGCGCAGACCTTTGCGCAGTTCGGTTTTATGCTTCATCCGGGCGGTCACTTCTTGTCCCACATAGCACCCTTTGCGGAAATCAACGCCATGCGGCGCCTCGAAACCCGCCTCAAGAATAAAGGTGTCCGGGGTCAGTTCGATCCCGGTTTCGGGGATGCAATGGGTAACGCGGATCGCGTCCCAGTTGGTGGCATCATCACTGGCGGGGGCATCGCTATAGGCGCGCCAGCCCATATCGCTGTGGCGCGGGTCATTCCATGCGCCCGCCGGTGCCGGCCCGGTGCCACGTTGCAGGTTCAGCCCCGCGTGTGCGATTGTCACGTCTGCCCGCAACCGGTACATGCCCAGCCGCTTTTCCAGCGCATCGGCCAGCGGTTCGGCCACATCCAGCAGGATTGCGCCCGCCCCGGCATCTGGGCCAGCATCCGAGCCATGATCTGGGGCCAGAAAGAAATCGGCAATGTATTTGCCCTGCGGGGTCAGCAACGCCGCATAGATCAGCCCATTCGCGACATTGTCCACATCATTGGTGACAAGCCCTTGCAGGAAGCTATTGGTATCGGCACCGGTCAGGCGCAATATGCGACGCGCGGTCATGGGCGGGCTCCTTCTTTGTCCGTTGTCATGTCATATAGGATGGCGTGCGACATTGAACAGAGGAGTTGCGCCTTGCCGGCCAGGATCAGCATCATCATCCCAACCCTGAATGGCGCCACTACGCTGCCGCGCTGCCTTGGCGCACTGATCGAGGGGCTGGCCAGTGGCCTGATCCGCGAACTGATCGTCAGCGATGGGGGGTCTAAGGATGCGACGTTGGCCATTGCCGATGCCGCCGGGGCGGTGGTGGTGCATGGTGTGGCCTCGCGTGGGGGGCAATTGGGGCGGGGATGTGCGGCGGCCAGGGGGCAATGGTTGCTAATCCTGCACGCCGATACGGTGCTGGCACCGGGGTGGGCGCAGGTGGTGGAGGATCATATCAACAGCACGGGTGCAGATGCCGGGGCCGATACGGGCGGGGCCTGGTTCCGGCTGGCGTTTGACGCGCCGGGCGTGATGGCGCGTCTGGTGGCGGGTTGGGCCAATCTGCGCGCCTCGCTGTTTGGCCTGCCGTATGGGGATCAGGGATTGCTGGTCAGCCAGCAGGCGTATCAACGGGCCGGGGGATATCCCGATCAGCCGTTGATGGAAGATGTGGCATTGGTGCGTGCCCTGGGCCGCCTGACCGCCCTGCCGGCAGAGGCCCGCACCAGTGCCGCGCGATATCAGCGCGATGGATGGCTAAGGCGCGGCGCACGAAACATGTGGACGCTGGCCCGCTATCTTGGCGGGGCCGACCCCGAGGTTCTGGCAGCACAATACCGGCGCTGAAATGCAAAACGCCGTAGCGGGCTGCTACAGCGTTTTCAGCGTTTCATCGCATGTAATGCCCGGATGGTCCCGGTTAGCGTTTGCGGTCGCGGCGCGCGCTCATCGGTTGAAAGGCCACGCCAACATGTGCCTCGCAATAGGGTTTGCCCGCCTGAACCGGCAACCCACAGAACCAGAAGTCTTCGGTCGCCGGATCACCGACGGGCCATTTGCAGGTCCGTTCCGTCAGTTCCATCAGGGTGATCTTTTTCGACTTCTTTTCGACCTCATTGACCTTGGCCAATGCCTCGGGGCTGATTTCGTTTGCCGAAGGCTGCGGTGGCAGCGGCTGACCGGCCGGGATGATCTGTTTGCGGATGTGAACCGGTTTGCTGTCCTGAGGGGTCACCGGACGGGCCGATTCGGTCTTGGGTGACGGCCTGGGTTCGGCCTTGGGTTTCGGGGCGGCTGGTTTTTCCTTTGGCTCGGACTTGGCGGTGGTAGAGGTGGTGGCACGATTGGACAGGCCAAGGCGATGCACCTTGCCAATCACCGCATTGCGGGTCACCCCACCCAGTTCCTTGGCGATCTGGCTGGCCGACTGGCCCTCGCCCCACATTTTCTTGAGCAGTTCAACGCGCTCGTCGGTCCACGACATGGGCAAGCCTTTCCAGCTAAAAAGCGGCCCCAATCAGCGGCCGCCCCGGTATCTTTGTATCAGCGCCCCATACTAATCACTGTGGCCTGAGATTCAAGGCACCATTCGTCATGAAAAACCCCGGCTAGCCGGGTTCCCGGTCAGCACCCGGGTTCTGGGTCTAACCCTTAGCATGGGGATGGGCGATGGCGGTGGTGGTTTCGGGGTTCACAAAGCGATCCTGTTCAGCTAGGTTTTCGGGCATGATCAGAATGCTGTTTTCACAAGAATGCAACCGACGCCGACGCGACATCGCGTAACGGCCCGCCTGATCTTTGCCCTGTGACATGGGCGCACCCACCTCGAAACACCCCATTTCAAAACATTGACGAAACGACCCATTGTGAGGCACTCATGAGGGTCTACATTATAAAGGATGATCTGATGATCCCGTCCGTTCTGCCGACCTATAACCGCGCCCCCCTTACCTTCGTAAAGGGCGAAGGCACCTGGCTGACCGAGGCCGACGGGCGACGTTTTCTTGACCTCGGGGCCGGGATCGCGGTGAATGCCCTTGGTCATGCGCACCCCTCTTTGGTGGCGGCCCTCACCGATCAGGCCCAAAACCTGTGGCATGTGTCCAACCTCTATCAGATACCCCAGCAACAGGCGCTGGCTGACAGGCTGGTTGCGGCCACCTTTGCCGATACGGTGTTCTTTACCAATTCCGGCACCGAGGCCTGTGAACTGGCGGTCAAGATGGCGCGCAAATACTGGTATGACAAAGGCCAGCCTGATCGCACCGACATCATCACCTTCGATGGCTCGTTTCATGGCCGCTCTTCCGCCGGTATCGCGGCGGCGGGGTCAGAAAAGATGACGGCTGGCTTTGGCCCGCTTCTGCCCGGCTTTGTTCACCTGCCCTGGAACGACCATGATGCAACGGTCGCGGCCATCACCGACACCACCGCCGCCATCCTGATCGAACCGATACAGGGCGAAGGCGGCATTCGCGTCTTGCCCGATCAGTGCCTTAAGGGACTGCGTGACCTGTGCGATCAGCACGGCATCCTGCTGATCCTGGACGAGGTGCAATGCGGCATGGGGCGGACTGGCAAACTCTTCGCCCATGAATGGGCCGGCATCGAACCGGACATCATGATGGTCGCCAAAGGCATTGGCGGCGGCTTTCCCCTTGGTGCGGTGCTGGCCACCGAAGATGCGGCTTCTGGGATGACGGCAGGCACGCATGGCTCCACCTATGGCGGTAACCCGCTGGGTTGTGCTGTGGGCTGTGCGGTGATGGACCACATCTCTGAGCCGACCTTCCTGGCCGGGGTAAACCGCAAGGCAGGCCTTTTGGGTCAAAAGCTGGAAGGGCTGATTGCCGCGGACCCGGACGTCTTCACAACGGTGCAGGGCGCTGGTCTGATGCTGGGCCTGAAATGTGTGCCCACCAATATTGACGTGGTCAATGCCGGTTATGACAACCAGATCATTACCGTCCCGGCGGCTGATAATGTCATCCGCCTGTTGCCACCCTTAACCATCAGCGATGCGGAAATTGACGAGGCCCTCACCCGCCTGGACCAAACCGCGCGGCAAATCCAATCCAGATGACCTTCTTCTGTTTATAAATATCCTCGGGGGGTCCGGGGGGCAGACAGCCCCCGGTTCCACCACCAGTCAAAAGCGAAACGACATGAACCACTTTCTTGATATCCACAAAACCGACCCTTCTGCCCTCCGGTCGATGATCGACCAGGCCAGTTCCATGAAGCAGGCCCGTCAGGGCCGCCCCAAAGGCATGCCTGACGACGACCAACCCCTCGCGGGTCGCATGGTCGCTATGATCTTTGAAAAACCCTCGACCCGTACCCGGGTCAGCTTTGATGTGGGCGTTCGCCAGATGGGGGGCCAGTCCATGGTCCTGTCCGGCAATGACATGCAACTGGGGCATGGCGAAACCATTGCCGATACTGCCCGTGTGCTGTCGCGCTATGTGGATATGATCATGATCCGTACGTTTGATGAAACCGTACTGACCGAAATGGCCGAATATGCCGATGTCCCGGTAATCAACGGGCTGACTGACCGTACCCACCCCTGCCAGATCATGGCCGATGTGCTGACCTATGAAGAACACCGTGGCCCGATCAAGGGTGCCCAGGTGGTTTGGGCCGGGGACGGCAACAACGTCTGTGCCTCTTTCCTGCATGCCGCCGGGCAATTCGGTTTTGACATGACCTTTACCGGCCCGGCCCAACTGGACCCGGAAGAGGAATTCGTCGGTCTGGCCCGTTCAAAAGGCAGCAAGATCGTGATCGAACGCGACGCGATGAAAGCGGTTGAAGGCGCGGACCTTGTGGTTGCCGACACCTGGGTTTCGATGCATGACGCGCAATCCGTGCGCGAACGCCGCCACAATCTGTTGCGCGCTTATCAGGTCAACGAAGCCCTGATGGCGGCGGCCAAACCGGATGCCCTGTTCATGCACTGCCTACCGGCGCACCGCGAAGAAGAAGTGACAAGCGCGGTGATGGACGGGCCCCAATCAGTGATCTTTGACGAGGCCGAAAACCGCCTTCATGCGCAAAAGGCCGTCATGCGCTGGTGCCTGGGGCTCTGAAATGGCGGTGGTACCGGGCATTGCGCGCCCGGTGCCACCTGTTACCTGATCGGGATGTGGCCCGCTATCTTCCGGCTGCGGCCCGGTCACCGGACAGCCATTTGCGCGCATCCGGGAAATCAAACAACAACGATATGATGTTCGTCCCCAGCAACACCCACAGATAGGTGTCATACATCCCCGCCGCCTCGGGGCGTGCAAACAATAGGATGCCCACCAATATGGTCCAGGGCACCAGATGGGGCAGCGCCATCATCTTGGAAAACCCCCGGTCATAAATCATCACTGGCAGGTTCATCATCATGGCAATATTGGCCAGAAAAGCGATCAACAGCCCCATAGGTTCGCCAATGAACAAAAGGCTGGCCATGTTGATGGGGGCCAATATGAACGCCACCCAAATCTGAACCCAGCCAGGCAGGGCGCGGTACGAGCCCCAGATATCGACAATGATATTATTGCCGCTTGGGGGTTTGGAAGCATCTGTCATCTTTTTGTCCTCTGATCAGGGTTGGAAAAACCAACCGGTTGGTTACATTCTGGCCAAATGTTCACATCGCCAAAAACTGTAGCGCGCGCCGCTGGCCGTCCAGGATCGCGCCGGGCCGGTTTTCCAGTTTCGAGGCGACCAGCGCCCCATTCATGTTGGCCATCAGGCTTGATACCGTTTCCTTGCGGTCAAACCCGTTTGGCAATGTGCCATGCGCATCGACGATCTGGCCATAATATCGCTCGAAACTGGCAAGGGCCCGGCCAACCGTCTTGCGAATTCTTCCGCTCGAAGTGGACAGTTCGACACCAATGTTCACGAACGGACAACCCCGGCATTTCCCCTCGGCGCTGAAAATTCCCTCATGCATCTGGAACACTTTGTGATAGATGCGCGCCAGCCGTTCTTTTGGGTCCTGGGTTTCGGCAAATGTGGATTGATAGATGAATTCCTCAGTCCGCTCTGCCGCGCGATGGATGGCTGCCACCGCCAGTTCTTCCTTTGAGGTGAAATGCTGGTAAACGGTGGCCTTGTTTACTCCGGCCACACGGCTCAGCTCGTTCATGTTCACGCCGTGGTAACTCTTGGCCCAAAACAGATCGATTGCGGTATCGAGTATGTGATTCTGGGTATCTTCTTTTTTCATGCAGCACCAATAACCGACCGGTTGGTTATTGTCTAACTCATTGCCACGCCCCTAGGTTCAGGAGCCTGAGTGTTCACCTGACCGGATCAGACAAACATGGCCTGAAAGCCCAGAAAGATAAGTGCCGACAAAATTGCAGCCGCTGGCACGGTAATTACCCAGGCGGCGATGATGGTCATGAAATGCGACCGGCGGACCAGCTTGCGGCGGCGGCGCTCTTCGGGCGCGCGCCGCTTGGCCTCGGGTCGTGACAGGCTG
>DAOUPC010000290.1 GCA_030626365.1 Paracoccaceae bacterium | reverse complement strand
CGCGCCGGGCC
The DNA here is from genome assembly GCA_030626365.1 of Paracoccaceae bacterium. Taxonomy (GTDB): domain Bacteria; phylum Pseudomonadota; class Alphaproteobacteria; order Rhodobacterales; family Rhodobacteraceae; genus NVQY01. The sequence goes on along the minus strand of DAOUPC010000290.1, from coordinate 2,831 downwards.
GGGTTCAAGGCCTCCGTTCAGCAGGCATGGCTGGCCCGTGTCGATGGGATGACCGCGAAAGACCGTCAGGCCTATGCTGACCGGCTAGAACGGGCCCTGACCCATCATGGGGCCGCTGCGCGACACAATCTCCGCAACCACGATTAGGATCAGGCGGCGGGGCGGGTCAGGGTGAACTGATTGCGCCCGGCATTCTTGGCCTGATAAAGGGCCAGATCGGCCTGCCCCAACAGCGTGGCGGTGACGTGATCCGCCCCTTCGCCACCACCACTGGCCGCCCCGGACTGGCAGGCCGATGATGGGACAGAACACGGGGCAGAAGGTGGGGCCAGGACAAGAGGCGGGGGTGCAATAACCACACCAATGCTGGTGGTGACCCCTATGGGCTGGCGGACACCGGGAACCACAAAGGGGGTGGCGTTGATCTGGCGGCACAACCGGTCAGCGGCGGTCATGGCCGCCTTTTGATCCACGTCGGGCAGCACAATCATGAATTCCTCTCCGCCAATCCGTGCGATCATGTCTTCGGGGCGCAGGGCGGCGCGCAGGCGATGCGCCGTTTCCACCAGAACCGCATCCCCCGCAGAATGGCCATAACTGTCATTGATCTGTTTGAAGTGATCCAGATCCGCCAGCATGACGGCAAAGCTGTGCCCGTTTTCGGCGGCGTGGCGGGCGATTCTGGATAGTTTCGGAAAGGCATAGCGGCGGTTGAACAGCCCGGTCATCGGGTCCAGAACGGCCGCGCGCAACCCGTCGCGCACGTTGTCGCGCAACTGATCCGAGCGGGCCTTGCGCAGCAACTGTGCCTCAAGGCGCAGGGCCAGTTCATCGGCGCAGAACCCGCCCTGCAACACATCATGCGCGCCCCGGTCCAGTGCCTCGGCTGCCAGATGTGAATTGCCGGGGTCCAGCACGGCAATGATCGCCGTGTGGCGGGTGGAACTGCGCGCCGTCAGATCGGCCAAAAGGCGCAGCCCCGTGCCATCGCTGTTGTCGGGTATTTCAACCACGATGGCATCCGGGACCGGCTGTTTCATCAGCGCCTGCACATTGCCCATCTGGTAACCTGAAACCCGGTGCGCCACCGCCCCCTTTAGCCGCGCACGCCATATTGCCCCAGTTGTGGCCTTGTCTGTCACCAGCGCAATCTCGGCCAGGTGAACGGGCGTGGCCAGGGTGTCAAAGGCGGTGAATTCCGTTGCCGGTTCGGCCAACCCGATCAGCCCGGCCACCTGTGACGTGCCATCCTGCATCTGCAAATCATCTGCCGCCGAACGCGACCGGATCAGGCTGCGGATGCGGGCCTGTAGCAGGACATCATCCAGTGGCTGGGCCAGCACCTCGTCGATCCCGGCCGCCAGCGCCCGGAGCCGGGCCGCGCGGTCATTCTGGGGCGTGATGGCGATGATCGGGATGGCGGCCAGTACATCATCCCCGGCCAATGCCGCACGCAGGTCAAGCGCGGTGCCGTCCGGCAGGGTCATTGCACAGACAATCAGGTCGGGGCGTGCGCGATGCACCAGTGCGGCCAACCCGGCCAGCCCGTCGGCCTGTACCACGTGATACCACGCCGCCGACAACTGAACCTTGAGCATGATCCGGTTTGTCGACACTCCGTCAAGGATCAAAATGGTGCCCTGCAAAATGTGGCCTTTCGTAACTCAGTAACAATTAACAACAGAGTCTTTACGAAGGTGGTTAACAAACCTTTAGTTTTATGCAGAAAACAGGTGGTTTTGTTCGCTTGGGAAATGCTTCAAGACAATTCGGTAACCCTTTGAATATATTTCAGTAAACGATTTGGTAAGAATTATTGCCAAGTTCCGGTGCGCGAAATATTGCGCACCATGTGGGCCAACCCGGAAAAAACCGTACAGGTAGGGCATCACCACGGGGCCATGTGGCAGGCATGAAAAAGGCCCCGGAACACAGGTGCGCCGGGGCCTTTGGCCATCTTATACGTGCAGATCAGCCCGCTTTGGCCAGGTTGCGCAGCACATAGTGCAGCACACCGCCGTTTTCGATGTATTCAACCTCGACCGCGGTATCGATCCGGCATTTCAGGGTAATTTCCCTGACGCTGCCGTCGCCCATGGTGATGGTGCAGGGCACCTCTTGCAGGGGCTTGATCGTGTCCAGGCCATGGATCGAAACGACTTCATCGCCGGTCAGTCCCAGGGATTTGCGGCTGTCGCCCCCGGTGAATTCAAACGGGATAACCCCCATGCCCACCAGGTTTGAACGGTGGATGCGCTCAAAGCTTTCGGCGATCACGGCCTTGACGCCCAACAGGGCCGTGCCCTTGGCCGCCCAGTCACGCGACGACCCCGCGCCGTATTGCACGCCGCCAAAGATCACCAGCGGCTGGCCGGCGTCCTGATAGGCCGCCGCCGCGTCAAAGATCGAACTTTGCTTGCCATCCGGGCCTTTGGTAAAGCCGCCCTCGACGTTATCAAGCATCTCGTTCCTGATGCGGATATTGGCAAATGTGCCGCGCATCATCACCTCGTGGTTGCCACGGCGCGACCCGTACGAATTGAATTCGTTCTGGGGCACCTGACGTTCGGTCAGGTATTGCCCGGCCGGGGATTGGGCCGTGAAGGAACCGGCGGGTGAAATGTGGTCGGTGGTGATCATGTCGCCAAGCACCGCCAGAACACGGGCGTTTTCGATGTTGGTAATGCTGCCGGGTTCTTTGGACATGCCCTGGAAATAGGGCGGGTTCTGAACATAGGTCGAGGCGGTCGGCCAGTCATAAGTCTGGGCATCCGTTGTCTCAACCGCCTGCCATTTGTCGTCGCCTTTGAACACGTCGGCGTATTTTTCCT
>DAOUPC010000296.1 GCA_030626365.1 Paracoccaceae bacterium | reverse complement strand
GACTGGTAATCGTTGCGGTTCATGTCGATCGACCCCAGCACGCCCAGCGCCGTCGCCGTGGCGATCTCGTGCTCGAAACTGTGACCGGCCAATATCGCATGGCCCTGTTCCAGGTTCAGCTTCACCTCGCCCTCAAGCCCGTATTTTTGCAGAAACCCAAAACAGGTGGCCGCGTCGTAATCATACTGATGCTTGGATGGCTCTTGTGGTTTGGGTTCAACCAGAATGGTGCCCTTGAAACCGATCTTGTGTTTGTAATCGACCACCATGTTCAGGAACCGGCCCATATGGTCCAGTTCAGCCCCCATATCGGTGTTAAGCAGGGTTTCGTACCCTTCACGACCGCCCCATAAAACATAGTTCTGCCCGCCAAGGCGATGGGTGGCATCCATGCAGGTTTTGACCGTCGCCGCCGCATAGGCAAACACATCCGGGTCCGGGTTGGTGGACGCGCCGGACATCCAGCGCCGGTGGCTGAACATGTTGGCAGTGCCCCACAACAGGCCAACCTTGCGCGGTTCCATCAGGGCGGCGAAATAGTCGATGATCTCTTCGAAATTACGCAGGGATTCGGCGAATGTATCGCCTTCGGGGCGGATATCGGCGTCGTGCCAGCAGAAATAGGGCTGGCCAAGGATATCAAACATCTCGAATGCCGCGTCGGCCTTGATCTTGGCCCGGCCCATGTCGTCCTGCGGGTGCCAGGGCCGTTCAAGCGTCTGACCGCCAAAGGGGTCGCCCCCCTCCCATGCGAAGGAATGCCAATAGGCAACGGCAAAGCGCAGGTGGTCCTCCATCCGCTTGCCCATAACCACCTCGTCGGGGTTGTAATGGCGAAAGGCCAGCGGATTGGTGCTGTCGGGGCCTTCATGGCGGATCGGGTCGATACCGGCGAAAAACGGGTCAGTCATGGCATGGCTTTCAGGGTTGGGTACGAGGCCGCAAAGGCACCGTAAGCGTCATCATAGGCGGCAGACAGGTCCGCGCGTGGCAAAATGGTTTCGGCAATGGGTGGCTTGGTCATGATGTCGGCGGGCGTGCCGCCGGTCACGCCGCAAATGGCCAGTCGCGCAGCGCCCAGCGCGGCCCCGAACGCGCCTTGTTCAGGCAGATCAACGGGTAGGTTCAGCGTGGTGGCCAGCAGGTTGCACCAATAGCGCGACCCGGTCCCACCGCCGATGGCCAGCACCCGGTCCAGCCGCGCGCCGGTGGATTTCAGTGCCTCAAGGCTGTCGCGCAGGGCGAATGTCACGCCCTCAAGAACCGCGCGGGTCAGGTCGGTGCGGTCGTGGGCAATGTCCAGCCCGACAAAGGCCCCGCGCACGGCGCTGTCATTGTGCGGCGTGCGTTCGCCCGACAAATACGGCAGGAACCGCAGCGTCCCCGGCGCACTGATCTGATCGCCCAGCGCATTGGTCAGCGTGGCCGCATCCGTACCGGTGATACCTGCCAGCCAGTTCAAACTGTCGGTGGCGGCCAGAATGACCCCCATCTGATACCACGCACCGGGAATGGCGTGGCAAAAGGTATGCACGGCGCTGTCGGGGCTGGGGGAAAACCCGCTGCGTGCCGCGAGCAAAACGCCGGAGGTGCCCAACGACACGAAACCGTCGCCCTCGCCCAGTGCGCCCACGCCGCAGGCCGCCGCGGCATTGTCGCCCCCCCCGGCAACCACCACAACGCCCTGTGGCAGACCCAGTTCCGCGGCAAGGTCACCCCTTAGCTGGCCGGCAATTTCCGTGCCCTCGATCAGGTCCGGCATCTGATCGCGTCGCATACCTGATTGGCCCAGCAAGGTATCTGACCAGCCCCGCGCACCCACGTCCATCCATGCGGTTCCCGCACTGTCGGACATGTCGGACACTGTTTTTCCGGTCAGCCAGAAACCCAGGTAATCCTTGGGCAGCAGAACCTTTGCCACACGGGCATATATATCGGGTTCATGTTCAGCGACCCACATCAGTTTGGGCGCGGTAAAGCCGGGAAAGACGATGTTGCCGGTCAGCGCACGAAACCCGTCGGTGGTGTCCAGCCGCGCCGCCTGATCAACGCTGCGGGTGTCATTCCACAGGATACAGGGGCGCAGAACCGCGCCGTCACTGTCCAGCAATGTTGCCCCGTGCATGTGCCCGGCAAGCCCGATACCGCGCAATTGGGCCATCGCATCCGGGGCCATCCGGGCAAGATCACCAAGAACCTTTCGGGTGGCATTGATCCAGTCCGCCGGGTTTTGTTCGCTCCAACCGGGGTGCGGATGTGCCACGGCCAGATCGGCATCCGCCACATGCAGCACGGTCCCGTCTTTGCGTACCAGCAGGGCACGCACCCCCGATGTACCCAGATCAAGCCCGATGAACATATGCTTCCTCTCCCCTGTTGCCCGTAAGTGTTCACGCATTTAATTCTGGTGTCAAATTAAAATAGCTGAACCCGCCTCTGGTCGTCCTGCGCACAACGCTCTAGGTTTAGGGAAACCACCAAGGGTAAGGCAGACAGAAATATGAGCGGGTCGCACGAACGGCCAGGT
>DAOUPC010000189.1 GCA_030626365.1 Paracoccaceae bacterium | reverse complement strand
GAGGGAAAATCCGCCAAATCCAAAGGACGCTGTTTTCCCTTCATCTCAGCAGCTCGGCGCGCTTGAAAATGGAGCCACCATTGACGGCGCGCGCCAAACCACTGATATTTCGGGAAAACAGCGCCAGTGGCGCAGGATTAATGGGTCCTGACCCTAAGGGGTCGGCAACAAAACCGGACCGGAATCGGCAAACCCAAGGCCAATATCCTGCCCTGTTTCAAACGGGGCATCGACATCCCCCAGGATGGCAAAAACCTTGCCGAATTCGGCCTCTACCAGATATTCCATATGGTTGCCCACATAGGTGGATTTGGAAATCCGGGCGGGGATTGTGTTTTTCCCGGCCGTGGTTGTCAGGCGCACACGTGACGGGCGCACCGCAATCACCGCCGGCCCCGGCTTCAGCCCCCTTGCAGCCAGATCATGGCGCAAACCGCCAACGGAAACTGATGCCATATCACCCTTTACCGCATCAATATTGCACGGGATCAGGTTGGCCTCGCCGATGAAATCCGCAACGAAATGGTCTACCGGTGCTTCGTACAGGTCGCGCGGGCTGCCTTCCTGGGCGATGGCAGCATTGCGCATCACGATAATCCGGTCAGATACGGCCAGCGCCTCTTCCTGATCGTGGGTGACATAGACCACAGTCAGGCCCAGGTTCTGCTGGATGTCGCGGATGTCCTGGCGCACCTGGCGGCGCAGCTTGGCATCCAGATTTGAAAGAGGTTCGTCAAATAGCAACACCTGCGGGTCCAGCACCAGCGCACGGGCCACCGCAACACGCTGTTGCTGGCCCCCCGACAATTCGCTTGGCAGGCGGTTGTCATAGCCCTTTAGCCCCACCAGATCCAGACCAGCCAGCGCGCGCGTGCGGGTTTCTTCCTTGCCAAAGCCCGAATATTTCAACCCATAAGATACGTTTTCCAGCACCGTCATATGCGGAAACAGCGCATAGGACTGAAACACCATCGACACGTCCCGGTCAGTGGCCGGCAGGGTCGTCACATCCGTATCACCAATCAGGATGCGGCCCCTGGTGGCCATTTCCAGCCCGGCAATCATCCGCAGGGTGGTGGTCTTGCCACAGCCCGAAGGCCCCAGCAGCGTCACCAGCTTTCCCGGCTCGATGGTCAGGGAAATGTTATCCACGGCCGTTACGGTCTTGCCATAGACCTTGGTCACGTTTTCAAACGTGACCGAGGACGCCTTGGTGTTCTTCAGCACATCTGCCATTGTCTTTTCCCTAGCTTATGTCGTCAGGCCAATGCCTGCGCCACCCTATGTCGTCCTATGTCGTCGGGCCAACGCCCGCGCGCCGCCCGATCTTCGTGCGTCCGACCATAAATTGCAGCAGCCCCACCGCCGCCAGCATCACCACGATCAGCGTGGTTGAATAGGCAATCGCCAACCCATAGTCGTTATTTTCAACCCGCCCGATGATATAGGCCGTGGCCATGTTGTATTCTGCACTGACCAGAAAAATCACCGCCGAAATCGCCGTCATGGCCCGCACAAAGCTGTAAACCAGTGCGGCCAGTATCGCGGGGCGCAGCAGTGGCATGATCACCCTGCGGAAGGTCTGCCATGAATTGGCCCCCAGTGTCAGCGATGCCTCGTCCAGGCTTTTGTCCAGCTGGCTCATGCTGGCGATCCCGGCCCGCACGCCAACCGGCATGTTGCGGAAGATAAAGCTGATGATCAGGATCATGCCGGTCCCGGTCAGTTCCAGGGGCGGCACGTTAAAGGCCAGAATATAGCTGACACCGATCACCGTGCCGGGAATGGCAAAGCTAAGCATGGTGCCAAATTCAAAGGCATTCTTGCCCGCAAATGTCTGACGCGTCAGCAGATAGGCGGTCACCAGCCCCAGCGCGGCCGTCAGGGGCGCTGCCAGCACGGCGATTTTCATGGTGGTCCAGAAACTGTCCCACGCGGCCCCGGTCCAGCGGATACCGTCCTCGACGATCGAAAAGTTGAAGGCGGTGATATAATGCTTGAACGTCAGGTTGTTGTTGACGCCCCACAGGTCCACGAACGACCCGTAAACGATCATCAGATAGATCACGATGGTGAACGCGGCCCAAAGCGCGGCCATGGTATAAACCGGATAGGCCAGCCGGCGGGGCATGGCCGGATGCACACCCGCATCGCCCTTGCCCGAAACCGAAGTATAGGATTTGTTGCCCAGCCAGAACCGCTGGGCATAGAACGCGCCCAGCGTAAAGGTCAGCAACACCATGGCCAGCACCGCGGCGCGGCTTTGGTCATATTGCGCGCCGACAATGGCGAAAAAGATGTCGGTGGACAGCACATCATAATTGCCGCCCAGCACAAGGGGGTTGCCAAAATCCGCCATGCTTTCGATGAAACCCAGCAAAAAGGCGTTGGCCAGACCGGGGCGCATCAACGGCAGCGACACGGTGCGGAACACCTGCCAGCGCCCCGCGCGCAGGGTTTGGGCGGCTTCCTCCATCGAGGGGGACACGCCTTCGACCACACCGATCAGCACCAGAAAGGCAATCGGGGTAAAGGCCAGCGTCTGCGCAATAAGCAACCCCGGCAGCCCATAAACCCAGCGCGTCGGCGTGACCCCGAACAGGTCGGCAACAAACCGGGTGACACCGCCCGACTGGCCAAACATCAAGATGATCGCCAGACCAATCACAAACGGCGGCGTGATGATCGGCAGCACCGTCAGGGCGCGCAGGTTACGTTTGAATTTGAAATTCGACCGCGTGACCACAAGCGCGAAAACCAGCCCCAGCGCGGTTGATATTGCCCCGACCAGAACCGCCAGGAAAAGCGAATTCCACGCCACGCCACAGCGCGGCCCGCCGGTCAGGCAGGACAGCCCCCAGATCCGGTCATCAAAGAACTTGGCGGTAAACACCGATATGGAATAGCTGCCCTCTTCGGTGACAAACGCCGCCACCAGCATCTTGGCAATCGGGAAGAACACGAAGATCGACACGATGGCGATCACCAGCCCGATGGCGCTGACCACAAACACATCCCCGTTGATCGCGCCACGCGCCGCGATGCCTTGGGTGAACAGAAACAAAAACGCACTGGCCATCAGCATGGCCCCATAGCCCATACCGAATTGCCGGTCCCCCAGCGGGCCAAACAGCGCTTCGATCCAGTCAAATTGCCAGCCACGCAGCCCGATCGAGAACCCCTGCCCCAACAGCCAGCAGAACCCGAAGGCCCCGCCGAATATCAAAAGCTTGGCATAAAGCGGATCGGATTTTGACCGCCCGTGGCTGAACGAAACCGCAATCAGCGGTATGATCAGCGGGGCCAGCCACAGCTTTTCGCCCTGCGCCAGCAGCATTGCCACCGGGGCATAGTCACTGTCCCAGGGATACCCGTCAAACAGCCACTCAAAGGCAAAGAATCCATCCTCGATCCCGTACCACGGGACAACAAGGAAACTGACCCACCCGACAGCGATCCAGAAGATCAGCGTCGGATGGGTCGTTTTTTCAGATGATACGATACGCACCAGATATTATTGCGGCAGAACCGAAACGTCTTCGTCCCATTTCTTCAGCAGGCGCTTACGCTCGGCAGATGATCCGTACAGCGTGAAATCATAATCAATCAGCTTGATCGAGGCCAGATCAGGCGCACTGGGCGAGGTTTCCGCACCCATGTTGGACGGCACCTGAAACGCATTTACCTGCAACGCCATGGACTGCACATCGGCGGTCAGCGCCCAGTCATAGAACTTTTGCGCATTTTCCAGATTACGCGAGCCTTCGATGATCGACATCGACCCGATTTCATAACCCGTGCCCTCGCAAGGCGCGACAACCGTGATCGGGAAGCCCTTGACCGCCTGTTTCACCGCGTCATGCATGAACACGATACCGATCGTGGTTTCGCCACGTGCGGCGGCCTTGATCGGGGCAGACCCGGATTTGGTGTACTGGTTGATGTTCTTGTGCAGGCCCTTCATGAAATCAAAGCCGCCCTCTTCACCAAACAGCTGAATGATCGTCGCCAGCGTGGTATAGGCGGTGCCCGACGAATTCGGGTTCGCCATCTGGACGTGACCTTTGTACTCGGGCTTGAGCAGGTCCTTCCAGCAGCTTGGTGCGGCCAGACCGGCAGCGGCCAGCAACTCAGAGTTATAACCATACCCCAGCGCGCCGGAATAGATGCCGATGGTCTTGTCACCAGCCGATTTAGCCTGTGAAATCGCCCAGCCGTTCAGTTCGCCGCGCATGGGCGTCACGTAAGGTGTGGTCAGCCCCTCTTCGGCGGCCTGAAGGTGCGGGTCACCGGTTCCGCCCCACCATACGTCACCCTTGGGGTTGGCAGATTCTGCCTTGATCTGGGCAAATGTCTCGCCCGAGCTTTTGCGGGTCATGTTGACCTTGATGCCGCTTTCTTCTTCAAAACCGCGCGCCATGACCTGGCACCAGTCCTCTTGGGCGCTGCAATAAAGCGTTACCTTTTCGCCGGCGAACGACATGGTTGCAGATGACGCCAGCGCCACAACTGAACTGGACAAGACAAGTGAAAACCGATTCATAAACTATTCTCCCTGGATTCTTTTTTTGTATCGGGGACACTAGGGTGGTTTTTCCGGGCAATCAAATAGGTTTTCCCCGTTTTATTCCGATCTTTTCCCGGCCCTTTCCTGGCCGGGTCGCACAAGTATCTGATTTTGCCCCGGATCACAGGAACAGCGGGCCAAGGCACGGGACAGACGCAGGGATTATGCAGGAGTTATGCGGGGATTACGCGGCCATCAGGTGCCGCCCAATGGCATTGCCGCAAAAGTCACATCGATTTTACCAGTTTTGCCCGAATATCATGCGGCACGGCCAAAGGTGGGTTTTTGGGTGCCTCAAAACCGGGCATCAGCGCCATGTGCTTGTTAAATCGTAAGAAACTGCCCGTTACGTGCAAAAATATGTTGCACCTTTGGGGCCTGTTCGTGCTATTATCGTTTTAGTAACGGTACTGCATTCACCTTGAAACGGTGGGATTGCTTGTCGGTCAATAAAAACAAAAGACTATTGAGATTCGAAAATAATTGAGTGGCGGCGCAATAGCATATTTAGAATGCTGCGTCTTATAAAAGACTGATAAGAAACGATAATTCCGCCGGACTAATGCCCTTGTTCAAGGCGCGTACCCTGCAATTTGTAAGCGGGAGTTTTTTTGTGAGTTGTCACTTTCGAACCGGATGCCCCACCGGATGCCCCAACAGGGAATCGCATTTTGTCAGTCGTCAGACCTCCTGGAATCATGTGCCCAATGTGAATCATGTGCCCAATGTATTGGCGGTTTCCAATGTCACCTAGGGTTCATGCGTTCATTCCCGCCGCGACGGCGCCACCAGCCGCCTTGTTTGCCGCACCAGATGCAAATTCCAAAAATACAGTTTTCAAAAAGGTGAGGCCCCTCTTTGCCCGCCAGAACAGCCACCCAGCGGCTGACCGACGCAACATAAACATGACAAATATTTTGTCAGCAAAAGAACGGCATCCGAAATCTGAACTGGTTTCGGAACCAAATATTTTAGTTACGGGAGACGAAAAAAATGAGTGCCTTTGATAGCCTGGACCAGGACGTTTTTGAAGAAGATGACACCATCAACCTTGCGGTAGGGGGCATTGTCCCGTCAGTGCCCGGTGATGGCGATCAGGCCCAGGTCGGTACTTTCAAGACGAACGATGATGATGGCGACACGGTTATCAGCGCGGCCCAGTCCCCGACCCCCGAAGATGGCAACAACAGCCTGGCCCCGACCATTGATTTTGCCGATGGCGATGATCTGAACACCAAGGATGCCGCCCAAGAGGACGACGCAAAACAGGGCGACGCCGAACTGGCCGACCTGAAATCCTATGAGGCGGACACGGATGCGGGCGCGCCTG
>DAOUPC010000185.1 GCA_030626365.1 Paracoccaceae bacterium | reverse complement strand
TGATCAAGGATCTTGCGCACCGCCGCGATCTCGCCCGGCTCAAGTTTCTGGAAATCCTCGCCCAACGCCTCTTTGAGCGTGGCAAGGATGGCAAGGATCTGTCGATCTGCCGGTGATTGTTCTGACACGTTGTTTATTTCCCGATAGGGCGCGCAGAGCGCCAAGACCATCATCATGCGTGAGCCTTTCCGGTGCGCGCCGGCCAATTGGCGCGTTTGTTACGCGCGCGGCGCGCCATTACGGCGTAAATCTTTGATGTTACACCCATTTAATGGAAAGGCATTTCCCCTGCTAAGGGAGTAACGTGCAAGCGTTCGAGGGTTCGAATCCCTTCGTCTCCGCCATACTTTATCCCACGGTGCGTAGCACCTCCGACGGGGCGGCCTGACCGGCCGAAGCGCAGTTGCGCTTTTGACGGCCGGAGTTCGAAGTTATTCTCATTACCTCCGCCAGACCACCATATATATATGTTTGAAGTTATTGCTAAAAACACTCTTCACTTGAATTCGTTCCCACATATGACGCTTGTGCTTAACCGCTTGGCAACTGATCCTGCACCCGACTCGGATCATTCCTCGCTGGATTTTCCTGTGACCAACTCCTTTTGGCGCTCGCGGCTGATTTGTCCCGCAACTCACGCGGCGTTTTGGAAGGCATCAAATCCAGTGCGCGTTTGGCTTGGTTCACACCTGGAACCGGCCGATCCGGAGAGCGGCACGGGCTTCGGCCTCATCATGTCGCGACAAGTTGCCAGAATTGCGCGGATTGTGGATTTCCCCAAAGGCCCGCCTGCCGAAATTTTGGCCTGCTCAAGGTGGGGATGCGAAAGCCCATCGCCTGTTCGATATGAAACTGCGCGAAATCCTTGCCCCCTGTTCCACACGTCAAAGCGGAAGAACAGGGGGGGGGCGCGTGTCCACCATTATAATGTCGTTTCAAGCCCTATTTTCTTATTTCGACCGTATGCGGATAGGGGATTGAAATGCCCTTGTCGTCAAACGCCTCTTTCACGGCCTTGGTCATCTCAAACTTGAGCTCCCAATAATCCCCGGCATCGCACCACAGCCTGACCCCAAGATCAACCGAACTGTCGCCCAGATTGGTGACCCGTGCCCAGGGTGCTGGATCGGCGTGAACACGGGTATCCGCCCCGGCCAGGTCCAGGATGATCTTCATCGCATCATCCGCGTTGTCCCCATAGTCGATGCCAAACACAAAATCGACCCGGCGGGTATCATGCGCGGAATAGTTGGTGATAACCGCGCCCCAGGCCTGCCCGTTGGGGATGATGATCTGCACATTATCCGGCGTCACCAGTTCCGTCACAAACAGGTTCAGATCCTTTACCGTGCCGGATGTACCGGCAATATCCACAAATTGACCCAGCTTGTAGGGCCGAAACAGGATCAGCATGAAACCAGCGGCCAGATCGCTAAGTGTGCCCTGCAATGCCAGTCCAATGGCCAGCGTCGCAGCACCCAACATTGCCACAAGGCTTGTTGCCTCGATCCCGAAAATCCCCAGTACGGCCACCAGAACGATCAGCCGGATGGCCCAGCGTACAACACTGGCCGCAAAGTTACCCAACGTCTGGTCCAGCCCTGGCTGGGCATTAATCCGGTGACGGATGGCACGCGATACAATACCGGCAATCGACCACCCAACGATCAGAACGACAAGCGCCTTGATCCCGTTCAGCAAAATCGGGGCATAGGCCCCGACCTGTTCAGCTATGATCTGCATCATTTAGTCCCTGATACGGCAGCCACATTTGTGGCCACAAAAGAATGCCCCCCGCATAATCCGCGGGGGGATGTTGTTGCCTGCCAGGTTTATTTACTGGTCAGTGCATCGCGGATTTCAGTCAGAAGGTCCAGTTCACTTGGGCCGGCGGGTGCGGCCACTTCTTCCTTGGCTTCCTCTTCTTTTGCGGCGGTCTCTTTGGCCTTGTTGACAAAGCGCACCAGCATGAACACCACCCATGCAATAATCAGAAAGTTGATCATTGCCATGATGAATGCACCATATGCAAAGGCCGAGGCACCTGCCTCGCGGGCGGCCTCTAGTGAGGCATAGCTTGCCCCGTCACCGCCCATAATTATGAATTTGTTCGTGAAATCGACGCCACCCATAAACAGACCGATAATCGGATTGATCAGATCTGCAACCATCGATTTGACAATCGCGGTAAAGGCTGCCCCGATGATGATACCCACGGCCATGTCCATCACATTGCCCTTGGCAATAAAATCCTTGAACTCTTTAAGCATTTGTTCGACCCTTTTTTCGAAGTTGTTTCACCTTATGAACCACAAAACTATATGCACCAACCGTAGTTTCCAAGCGTAATAACCATAGCCTGAAATGAACAGGCGCAGGAGTGCCAATGATTGATTCCATACAGTTCCCCATCACCCGAAAGTGGCCCGCCTCGAACCCCGATATCCTGCAACTTTATTCGTTCCCCACCCCGAACGGGGTCAAGGTATCGATCATGCTGGAAGAAATCGGCCTGCCTTACGAGGCCCACAAAGTTACCCTGTCCGATGCGGATGTGAAAAGCCCCGAATTCCTGTCACTGAACCCAAACAACAAAATCCCCGCCATCATCGACCCCGATGGGCCGGGCGGAACACCGATTGGCCTGTTCGAAAGCGGCGCAATCCTGGTTTACTTGGCCGAAAAGACCGGAAAACTGCTTGGTTCCGGCCCGGCAGAGCGGATCAACATCATCCAGTGGCTGATGTTTCAGATGGGCGGGCTTGGGCCCATGTTTGGCCAGCTTGGGTATTTCTACAAATTCGCCGGGGCCGCGATTGAGGACCCCCGCCCGCGTGAACGCTATATCAACGAGGCAAAGCGCCTGATGGGCGTGCTGGAACGTCACCTTGAGGGGCGCGAATGGGTGGCGGGTGACTATTCCATCGCTGACATCGCCATCGCCCCGTGGCTGCGTGCCATCGACTTTTACGAGGCGCACGAGGTGCTGGACTGGGATAGTCACCCAAATCTGGATGCCTATCTTGACCGGTTTCTTGATCGACCTGCGGTCAAAAAGGGGCTGAACATCCCGCCGCGCAATTAGGGTCAGGGTCTATTATAGCGACACCAACCCCCGCAACGCACAAAAAACCCGGCCACATCCAGTGGGCCGGGTTTTTTTATTTGTAAGGTGGGTAAAACCCACGCTGCTTAGTGCAACTTGGTTTCGACCTCGGCGATTGCATCGTCGATCATCTTGTTGCCTTTGGCGGCGGTCATCTGCTTGGCCATAACCTGGTTGGCAGCGGCCACGGCGATGGTGATCGCCCGGTCGCGGACTTCCTTGACTGCCGACGCCTGAGCCGAGGCAATCTGGTCTGTCGCGGCGGCCAAACGGCGCGCAATCGACTTTTGCAGATCTTCACGGGCCTGTTCCGCCGCCAGGTTGGCGTCTTCACGGGCAGCGGCGACAATACGGTCGGCCTGTTCCTGGACTTCTTTCTGCTTGCGCTCGTAAGAGGCCAGAATGGTCTGTGCCTCTTCGCGCAGCGCGCGGGCCTCGTCCAGTTCTGAACGGATGCCCTCGGCGCGCTTGTCCAGCACACCGCCAATCATGCCGGGTACTTTCAGCTTGAGCAGCACGCCAACAAACAGAAGGAATGCCAGCAACACGACAAAGTTGGTATTGCCCAGCGATATGAACGGCCCTGACGACGCCAGCGCAGGGCTGGCGGCACCCAAGGTCAGGACAAGGGCGAATAGATTACGCTTCATGTCTTATCCTTTCATCCGCTCGGTGACCGCAGCGGCAACACCTTTTGCGTCCGCCTTGCCACCCAGCACCGCAACAATCTCTGCGGCAGTGTCGGTTGCAACTGCTTCGACCGCTTCCAGCGCGCTGGCACGGATTTCAGCAATGGCTTTTTCGCTTTCGGCTGCCTTTGCGGCAATCTCGGCATCGGCCTTGGCAATCGCGTCATTCAGGTCACCCTGAATTTCGGCGCGGGTTTCGGCAGCGATGGTCTGTGCCTCGGCGCGGGCATCCGCCAGCGCCTGATTGTATATGCCTTCGGCCTCAACCGCCTTGACCTTAAGGTCTTCGGCGGCAGCAATATCATTGGTGATCGTGCCTTGCCGTTCCGCCAGAATTGCCCCGATCCGGGGCAGGGCGACGCGGTCCAGGACCAGATAGATAATGACCAGTGTGACCACCAGCCAGAAAATCTGGTTTGGAAAGCTCGTGAAATCCAGCTGCGGCATGCCGGGTGCTTCGGCTACAGCCTGACCGGCGTCATGCGTTTGTGTTGCCATGTCGTCCTCCCAGGGAACTTAGCCTACATCGGGTGACGCACGTTAACGTGCGTCACCCGGGTGTAAGGATGAAGAATCCGTTGGGTCTTAGACGGCAAACATCAGCAGAAGGGCAACGAGGAACGAGAAGATCCCCAGCGCTTCCGAGAATGCGATACCGATGAACATGGTTGCCGTCTGACCGCCAGCGGCTGACGGGTTGCGCAGGGCACCAGACAGATAGTTGCCAACAACGTGACCGATGCCGATAGCAGCACCGCCCATACCAGTACAAGCCAGACCAGCGCCGATATATGCGCCCATTTGTACGACGTCACCTTCCATGAGTATTCTCCTTACATTGGAATTGGTTATTCATTTCATAAAGTGGGTGACAACCCACCGTTTTCGTTTCGTAAGGTGGGTAAGAAACCCACCATGTATTAATGGTGCGGATGCAGCGCATCCTTGAGATAGACGCAGGTCAGAATTGCAAAGACATACGCCTGGATAAAGGCCACCAGCATTTCAAGTGCATAGATCGCCGAGATCGCCACAATCGCAATCGGCGAGGCAATGGCGATTGCTGCAAAGGCCGCGAACACCTTCATCACCGCGTGTCCGGCCATCATGTTGCCGGCAAGACGAATGGAATGGCTGACCGGGCGAACAAAGTAGGAAATCACCTCGATCAGGGCCAGGATCGGACGCAGCGCCAGTGGGGCCGAACTGATCCAGAACACACCCAGAAACCCAAGACCGTTCTTGTAAAAGCCAATGATGGTCACACTAAGGAACACCGCCATGGCCATAACGGCAGTTACCGCAATATGGCTGGTCGGGGTAAAGGCCATCGGCAGAAGGCCCAGAAAGTTGGCGCAGACGATGAACATGAACAGCGTCATGATATAGGGGAAATATTTAACCCCATCCTTGCCGGTCACGTCCTCGACCATCTTGTAGACAAAGCCATAGGCCAGTTCGGCAATCGACTGGGCGCGGGACGGGACAATCGCCCGCTTGGAGGTACTTAGCACCAGCAGGACAATGATCGCCACAATCGAAAGGCCCATCCACAGGGTGGCATTGGTGGGCGTGTACCAGGCAACCGCACCATCGCCGAACAGTGGCTTGATGATGAACTGATCCATCGGGTGGAATACCAGTCCGCCTTCGTCTACGGCGTGCTCTGCACCAGTCGCTTCGCTTGACACTTCCTAGCCCCTCTCGTCTTTTTCGGCCGCTTTGGCCGGTTGTTCCGCCTGGATCTCTCGTGCGCTGCGCAACATCGTTCGGATGCCCGCCGCCAGACCCAGCAATATAAACAGCACCAGAAAGATCGGGATTGTCCCGAACAGGCTGTCCAGCCCGTATCCGATGCCAAAACCGATCCCCAGACCGGCCACAAGTTCGCTTACCATGCGCCAGGCCAGATGTGCCTGGGAATAGTGTTCGTCGTTATGGGACTTCTCGGATTTGGCCGGTTTGGCCGCCGCGATCCGCGCCTCAAGCTGCGCCATGCGCTGCTTATGGTCATTGTCGCTCACCGGGAATTCCCCCACGCTCTGGTGCCATGGTGCTAAGGTGCGACCCGAGCAGAGTCAATCGCCCGGATTGCCACGGGAACACGGAGGTAAGCCGTTGTTTTTTAACGTTGTTTGGCGGGAAGGAAATGCAGGGGTATCGCATTTTCCGGGCCAGGGAACAGGAATTGGTGGGAATTGCATATTCAACCAAATGGTTGACGATCAGATGGCTGGGGGCTAGGGCGGGACATGTCCGCGCCTCTTGA
>DAOUPC010000112.1 GCA_030626365.1 Paracoccaceae bacterium | reverse complement strand
CTAAATACTACGAATGAATCTTCTTCTTGTTCCTAAATACTCATAAAAACTGAAATCACAATCCGCGCAACGCCAGTTAGAAAGGCACAAGCACATCAACCAACAAAGTAACCAACAAAGAAGGAACGCCAAAATGCGCGTCTATTACGATCGCGATTGCGATATCAACCTGATCAAAGACAAGAAAGTCGCCATTCTGGGCTATGGCAGCCAGGGCCACGCCCATGCGCTGAACCTGCGCGATTCCGGTGCCAAGAACCTTGTTGTCGCCCTGCGCGAAGGCTCCCCCTCTGCCAAAAAGGCCGAAGGCGAAGGCCTTAAGGTCATGGGCATAGCCGAGGCCGCCGCCTGGTGTGACCTGATCATGTTCACCATGCCCGACGAACTTCAGGCTGAAACCTATAAGAAGTATGTGCATGACAACCTGCGCGACGGCGCGGCGATTGCCTTTGCCCACGGTCTGAACATCCACTTTGGTCTGATCGATACAAAGCCCGGCGTTGACGTGATCATGATGGCCCCCAAAGGCCCCGGCCACACGGTACGCGGCGAATACACCAAAGGCGGCGGCGTGCCCTGCCTTGTGGCCGTGGAAAATGACGCAAGCGGCAAGGCGCTGGAAATCGGCCTGTCCTACTGCTCGGCCATTGGTGGCGGGCGCTCGGGCATCATCGAAACCAATTTCCGCGAAGAATGCGAAACCGACCTGTTCGGCGAACAGGCGGTGCTGTGTGGCGGTCTGGTCGAGCTGATCCGCATGGGCTTTGAAACCCTGGTCGAGGCAGGCTATGCGCCGGAAATGGCCTATTTTGAATGCCTGCACGAGGTAAAGCTGATCGTTGACCTGATTTATGAAGGCGGCATCGCCAACATGAACTATTCGATCTCTAACACGGCGGAATACGGCGAATACGCCTCTGGTCCGCGCATCCTGCCTTATGAGGAAACAAAGGCCCGGATGAAGGCGGTTCTGACCGATATCCAGAACGGTAAATTCGTGCGTGACTTCATGCTGGAAAATGCTGTGGGTCAGCCGCATTTCAAAGCGACACGGCGCCTGAACGACGAACATCAGATCGAAAAGGTCGGTGAAACCCTGCGCGGCATGATGCCGTGGATTTCTGCCGGCAAGATGGTCGACAAAGCCAAAAACTGATCGGGCAAAGGTGGGTCTTTACCCACCCTGCCAGACAATAGCCCCCGGCAGCCCCCCGGTCCTGTGGATCGGGGGGTCTTCGTTTGTAAAGGAAGCCATGGATCAGTCCCCCGATATAACGCCCAAAAGCTGGATCATGATTGTCGTTCTGGGGCTGACCTGGGGGGGCACGTTTCTGGCCATTGAACTGGCCCTTGTGGGGATCACGCCATTCTGGCTGGCCGCCGCGCGGATCAGTTTCGGGGCGGTGCTGACCGTGGCGGTCTGGCTGGGGCGGGGGGCACGCCTGTTCGTTGTTGCGCCCACGCCAACGCAATGGGCCAGTCTGGGCATTCTGTCGCTGCTCAGTTCGGCGGTGCCGTTTATGCTGCTTAGCTGGGGACAGCAATATGTGACCTCTGGCTTTGCCGGCGTGTCGATGGCCAGCGTGGCGCTGATTGTGCTGCCTCTGGCGCATTTTCTGGTGCCGGGCGAGCGGATGACATGGCGGCGGCTGGCCGGTTTTGTGATTGGCTTTGCCGGGGTGGTCCTGTTGATCGGGGCGCAGGTGTTTGAAAACACGGGTGCGGCGCTGGAACTGCCCGGGCGGCTGGCCTGTTTGGGTGCGGCGGCGTGCTATGCGGTCAGTTCGGTGCAACTTCGCCGCCTGCCTGCGGTTGATCCGCTTGGCCTGACGGCGGTCCTGCTTGGCATTGGCGCGCTTTGTGTGGTTCCGGTTGCATGGGCGGTTGAGGGCCCACCACCCAGCCCGGATGCCTATACGCTGATGGTGATGGCGTTTCTGGGGCTTGTGCCGACGGCGGCGGCCAACCTGTTGCGGGTCACCGTGGCGCGTACGGCTGGGCCGGTGTTTCTGAGTCTGGTCAATTATCAGGTGCCGGTGTGGTCGGTTCTGCTGGGTGCGCTGATCCTGGGCGAGGCTTTGCCGCCCTCGCTGATCTGGGCGATGCTGCTGATCCTGGCAGGTGTCGGGCTAAGCCAGTATGGCGCGCTGCGGCGGCTGTTTTCACCCCGATAAGTGCGGCAAGAGCGCTCATAAAACCCTTGAGTGAATTCGTTTGAACGCCACAAGACAGTTCTCTGCCCCTTCGGCTTTACATAGCTGGCGACCCTAAGCAAACTGCACGCGAATAACCCGGAGGGTGGAATGGAACTGGATCATCTGGCCGTGGCGGGTGCCACGCTGAACGAGGCCACCGAGGCGATCGAGACCGCGCTTGGTGTGACCCTGCAACCCGGTGGGCAGCATGACCTGTTTGGCACCCATAACCGGCTTTTGGGGCTTGGTGATGGATTGTACCTTGAGGCAATCGCCATTGACCCCGCCGCGCCCGATCCCGGCAGGGCCCGATGGTTCGATCTGGATGCTTTTACCGGCCCGGCGCGGCTAAGCAACTGGATCTGTCGCACGCCTGATCTTGCGTCCGCGCTGGCCGCATTGCCCAAAGGCGTGGGGTCGCCCGTTGACCTTCGCCGGGGCGATCTGCGCTGGCGTATGGCGGTGCCTGATGGTGGTTGCCTTCCCTATGACAACCTGTTCCCGGCGCTGATCCAGTGGCAGGGCACGCTGCACCCCGGATCAATACTGGCCACCTCTGGCTGTACGCTGCGCCGCCTTGTGGTGGCGCACCCGCTGGCGGATGACCTGCGCGCGCTGGTGGCGATGAATGATCCCCGTGTCGAATACGAGGTGGGACCGGCCGCGTTGATGGCCGAATTCGACACCGCCCACGGACGGCGAACCTTGCGATGATTATGCGATGATTGTGCGGCAGGCGCAGCCAGGGAACGCCCCTGAGGCGGATATCGCGGCTGACATTACCCAAGTGGGGCGGATGCCACAGGTGGGGTTCAAGTCAGGGCAATGGCTGGTTCTGATGCAGAAAATCCTGACCTCGCCAGATGGGGATACTGGCGGGAATACTGGCGGAAATACAAACAGGGGCGCTGACAGTGGCGCTCTGGCAGGTTAAACTGGGTGTGATATGTCAATCTGGACCCGCATAACCGAGGCGCTGGCCGCCCTTGCCAAAGGCGAAAGCCTAAGTGCGGTGTTCGCGCACCTGCGCACCCCGCGCGAACGCAGCGTGGCGTTTACCATTGCGGTTATCGCGTTGGGGGCCAAGATGGCCAAGGCCGATGGTCAGGTGACCCGGGACGAGGTGACGGCCTTTCGCGACGTGTTTCAGATCGCCCGCGAGGACGAGGCAGGGGCGGCCCGTGTGTTCGACATGGCGCGCACCGATGTGGCCGGATACCGCGACTATGCCCGCCAGATCGCCAACATGTTTACCGAAGATCGCGAAACCCTGTGTGACCTGATGGAGGGGCTGTTTCACATTGCCCTGGCCGATGGGTTCTATCATCCGGGCGAAAACGAATTCCTGGAAAATGTGGCAGATATTTTCGGCCTGCCAGATCGGCAGTTTCATGCCCTCAGGGCGCGCTTTGTTCCTGATGAACACCCGGACCCTTATATGGTTCTGGGGGTGTCCTCTGACATGCCATATGGTGAAATGCGCGCGGCCTGGCGCAAACTGGTCCGCGAAACCCACCCCGATGCGATGATCGCGCGTGGGGTGCCCGAAGAGGCGATCCGCCTGGCCGAAAAGCGGATGATCGACATCAACCTCGCCTGGGATGAAATCAACGATACCCGCCCCAAAAGCCAGGCCTGATGCGGCTGGCCACCTATAATGTGGAATGGTTTGCCAATCTGTTCGATACCCATGACCGACTGATTGTCGATGATGGCTGGTCGGGGCGTCACAACATCACCCGCGCGGCCCAGATAGAGGCGCTGGGCAAAGTGTTCACCGCGCTGGATGCCGATGCGATCATGGTGATCGAGGCACCTAACACGGGGCGCAGGCAAAGCTGTGTGCGTGCCCTTGAAGGGTTCGCCGCGACGTTCGGTTTGCGCACATGCAAGGCGCTGACCGGGTTCACCAACGATACCCATCAGGAAATCGCCCTGCTTTATGACCCGGACGCCGTTCAGGCACACCACGACCCGCAAGGGGCCATCAGCGGCAAAAAAGGCAGCACCGATGCGCCCCGGTTCGACGGCACCTTTCGTATTGATCTGGATATTGATGCAACCGAAGATCTGGTGCGCTTCTCAAAGCCCCCGCTGGAACTAAGCTTGCGCACGGCAGCAGGCACTGTGGTGCGGATGATCGGCGCGCACCTGAAATCCAAGGCCCCGCATGGCGCACGCACCAAGGACGCGGTGATGCGCGTGTCCATCGCCAACCGGCGCAAACAACTGGCGCAGGCGATCTGGCTGCGGGCGCGGATCGATGCCCACCTGAAGGGGGGCGAATCCCTGATCCTGCTGGGTGATCTGAATGATGGGCCGGGGCTGGATGAATACGAAAAGCTGTTTGGGCGTTCGTCGGTCGAAATTATTCTGGGCGATACCCTGTTTGATCCGCATGCGCAGGCGGCCCTTGGTCATCGGTTTGGCGTGCGTCATGCCACGGCCCGGTTTGGACGGCCGGGCGGAGAGCGGTTTCTTCAGGCGTTACTGGATTATATCATGGTGTCACCCGATCTGACGGACCGGGGGGGGATCTGGCGGATATGGCATCCCTTTGATGACGCCGAATGCTGGAAAATACCGGAACTGCGCGCCGCACTTTTGATGGCGTCAGATCATTTCCCGGTAACGCTGGATATTGATATCTGACCCTTACATGGCACGGGGTTTGCACCTATATTGTGGCCATGTCACATCGTATCGCCCTTGCCACCGCCCTTGCCGTCACGCTTGCCCTGCCGATCCAGGTTCAGGCCCAAAGTGAGACCCCGCCCCAGAATCAGCCCCAAACGCCGCCCCAGACTCAGGCCCAGACTCAGGTCCAGACTCAGGCCGAACCCGACGCGGGGCGCAGCCTGATGGAACGCGGTGCCGAGCTGTTTTTTGAGGGGCTGCAACGGGAAATGGCCCCGGCGCTGAACGATTTACGCGGGCTGGCCGAACAATTCGGCCCGTCGATGCATGGGTTCTTTGAAGAGATGGGACCGGCATTTGCCAGTATTCTGGACGAGGTAAAAGACTGGTCGCAATATCACCCACCCGAGATTTTGCCAAATGGCGACATAATCATACGCCGCAAGGCTGAGCCGGACGGCAAAGACGAAACGTCCCGGCCCTCTGGTCCCACCGATATCTGAACGCCCCGCGCCTGCCGGGCCTGTCGGGCTTGGGGGGCTGCCCGTTCAGCCGTGCGGTTTTTCGCGCTGCTCGACCGGGCCGTCCTGTTTTACCCATTCGCTGAACCCGCCTGCCAGATGCATCACCGGGGCCAGACCCATTTCCATGGCCACCTTTGCGCTAAGGGCGGACCGCCACGCGCTGGCGCAATAGAACACATAGGTTTTGTCCTGATCGAACACCGGCTTATGATAGGGGCTGTCGGGATCAATCCAGAATTCCAACATACCACGCGGGCAGGAAAAGGCACCGGGCAACATGCCGCCACGCTGGATTTCACGGATGTCGCGCAGATCGACAAAGACGTAATCATCGTTACCGATCAGTCCCTTGGCATCAGCCACCGACATTGTGTCGACAATCGCATTTGCCTCGTCCAGCAGGGCCTTGACGCCTTTGGTGATGGTTTGGGGCATGGGTTGGCCTTTCTGGATGGATGTGCGTACCTGGCGATACTTGTCCCAAACCGCGCGCCAACTCAACCGCTTTCGGTTTGCCCTTTTTGTGCCAGCCGTTAGGGTCTTGGAAAAAGCGCGATAAAGGAAAACACCATGCAGATGAACCCGCTGGGCCGCACCGGCCTGACCGTATCCGAACTGTGCCTTGGAACCATGACCTTTGGCACCCAGACGCCCGAGTCCGAGTCCCACGCCCAGATCGACATGGCCCTGGCCGCCGGTATCAATTTTGTCGATACCGCCGAGATGTATCCGGTGAACCCGGTGCGGCGCGAAACCGTTGGCCGGTCCGAGGAAATCATCGGCACGTGGAATGCTGGCAACCCGGCCCGGCGCGCCGATTATGTGCTGGCCACCAAACATTCAGGCGAGGGGCTGGCCATCGTGCGCGATGGTGCGCCGATTTCGTCGGCCACCATCGCCACCACCATCGAGGGGTCGCTAAAGCGGCTTCAGACGGATTACATCGACCTTTATCAGTTTCACTGGCCCAACCGGGGCAGTTACATGTTTCGCAAGAACTGGACCTTTGACCCCTCGGGGCAGGACCGCACTGAAACGCTGGCGCATATCGAAGATGCGCTGGGCGCGCTGCAACGCGAGGTGGACAAAGGCACCATCCGCCACTTTGGCCTGAGCAACGAAAGCGCCTGGGGCACCGCGCAATGGCTGGCGGCGTCACAGGCGGGTGGCTTGCCCCGTGTGGCGACGATACAGAACGAATATTCGTTGCTGTGCCGGATGTATGACACCGATCTGGCCGAACTCAGCGTGAACGAAGATGTTGGCCTGCTGTCGTTTTCCCCCCTTGGGGCGGGCCAACTGACGGGCAAGTATCTGGATGGGGCGATCCCCGAAGGGTCACGTAAATCGCTGGTGCCGGAACTGGGCGGGCGCGCCAGCGTGCGGGTTGACGCGGCGGTTCGGGCCTATCTGGCGATTGCGCAAAAACACGGGATTGACCCGGTGCATATGGCGCTGGCCTGGTGCCGTTATCGGCCGTTCATGGCTTCGGCCATTTTCGGGGCGACACGGTTGGCGCAACTGGAACACGCGCTGGGCTCGGTGGATGTGGCTTTGTCCACTGAACTGCTGGGCGAAATTGATGATGCACACAGGGCGCATCCGATGCCCTATTGACGGGCTGAAAGGGAAGGAACGCACATGCCGTTATCCATGAACAAAGAGGTTTTTATCACCTGTGCGGTAACCGGGTCGGGGGCAACGCAAGATCGTAGCCCCCATGTGCCCCGTTCCCCAAAAGAGATCGCCGCAAGCGCGATTGCCGCCGCCCGTGCCGGGGCCGCGGTGGTGCATTGCCACGTGCGCGACCCGGATACTGGCGCGCCCAGCCGGGATCTGGCGCTATACCGGGAACTGACGGACCGGATACGGGAATCAGAGGTCGATGTGGTGCTGAACCTGACCGCGGGCATGGGCGGGGATATGGTGTTTGGCCCGACCGAACGCCCATTGCCGCTGATCGGGGGGACCGACATGGTCGGAGCGGCCGAAAGGGTCGAGCATATCAAGCAATGCCTGCCCGAAATCTGCACGCTTGATTGCGGCACGATGAACTTTGCCGAATCTGATTACGTGATGACCAACACCCCCGGAATGCTGACGGCAATGGGGCGGATGATGACCCATCTGGGCGTCAAACCCGAGATAGAGGCCTTTGACACCGGCCATTTATGGTTCGCGCGCCAGTTGGTTGCCGATGGGGTGTTGGATGCACCTGCACTGGTGCAGCTGTGCATGGGCGTGCCGTGGGGCGCGCCGGACGATCTGAATACCTTTATGGCGATGGTCAATAACGTGCCGGATGACTGGACGTTCAGCGCCTTTGCGCTGGGGCGTAACCAGATGGCGTATGTGGCGGCTGCCGTGCTGGCGGGGGGCAATGTGCGGGTGGGTCTTGAGGATAACCTGTGGCTGGGCAAGGGCGTACTGGCCGAGAACTGGCAACTGGTGGAACGCGCCGCCGGCATCATCGAAAACATGGGCGCACGGGTGATCGGCCCGGCCGAGGTGCGCGACAAGCTGGGTCTGCTCAAACGACCCCGGCCCGCATGAGAGGTTGGCGCATAGGGTTGGTGCTGGGGATATTGTTGGTCGGATGTCAGACCGAAGAGGGGAATTTCGGCAAATCCGCCGCTGCCATCCGGGCCGAACGTGAACAATGCGCGGTTGATGGCGGAAAGTATCTGCCGGGCGGCATAGTGGGCTATGTGTGTTATCTGCCGGCCCCCGATGCAGGGAAATCCTGTAACCGAGAGTCCGATTGCAGCGGTTTATGCATGGCCGAAGAGCGGACGTGCTCTTTGTTCTCGCCAGTGTTTGGGTGTCAGTTGGTTCTGACGGATGAAGGCAAGCAGGTTGAGATATGTTTCGATTGATACAGGTCTGATACAGGCTAGATACGGGCCTGATACGGGCTAGATACGGGGGATGGGATACTGCGCAATACCACGGGGAAACCAATGAAACAGCTATT
>DAOUPC010000075.1 GCA_030626365.1 Paracoccaceae bacterium | reverse complement strand
GCCATTCGGGCGGGGCAAACTGATAGGTCGTTCCCGACCAGCCCGCCAGCATCAGGTCTGCCGCCACGATCGAGATGCCGATTGTCACAAGCGTCTGACGTAAATCCTGTCCCTGCATGCGCCGGAACACCAGAACCTGCATAAGAAACCCGATAATGGCCAGCGCAACAAATGCTGCCGCCCCGCCCAGAAACCAGTTGCCGCTGCGATCGGCCACTTCGTACCCGATATAGCCGCCCAAAAGATACATCGACCCATGCGCAAGGTTCACATTGCGCATCAGGCCAAACACCAGCGTAAACCCACTGGCGACCAGAAAATACAGCCCCGCAAGGGTCAGCCCGTTCAGTAATGTGATGACAAAAACCTTCTTGCGGCCAATGATGTCGATCAGCCAGTCGGGCCAGACCGCGAACACCAGATAGGCCAGTGTTGCCGCCAGGATCAGTATCACCAGCATCGCCAGGGGATGTTTTTCAACATACGTCCGCATTATGTAAATCGGGTAATTTCGGGGCCTGTATTGACGGCCTCCTGCGGTTTTAGTTGCATCTGTTCCCTCCCCCACGGGCCTCCACGGGCGTGGTTTTCACCCGCCACAGCGTTCAGATCCCATAAGAACGCTGGAACAGTGTGGACGGATGAAACGCCACGTGGCAATATAGTCAAATGATTAAGCTGGGTAAGATTGGGTAACTTTCGTGAGCAAAACGCAAATAACCTTATTGTGGAAATGCCGGCCCGGTCAGTTTTCAGGCGATCTTCCGACGGGATTCGTGACCTTTGGCCCGGCTTTTATGGATTCGCAACTACCAACAGAGGTTCTTATGCTGCTGCCAAGTACGGGGGGATCAACCGGGTTGCTAAGCACCATCGCAAAGACCCCGGAAATCGCCCGCGACCGGGGTGTTGGACTGTTCCTGAGTGACCCGTTCCTGAACACGCCGCAGATCTGTGCCATGCTTGGGCGTATTGGTGTGAACTGGATGACAAACCTGACGACACTGGCGCAGCATGACGAAGAGTTTCTGCGTGAAATCGGTGATGTGGGGTTTTCTGTCGCCAGGGAAATAGAAGCCCTTGCCGCGTATCGGGCCAATGGTTTCAGGACGGTTGCGGCAGTATCGTCAACGGCGCATTGCGCGGCCATCGTGGCGCATCCGGCTGACGCGGTTCTGGTCGTGCCGAACACCAAGGCGCTTCAGGTTTCGTACCCATCGCTGCCGCAGCGCGAGGCAATCGCCAATGACATTCAGCGAAACCTCAGATCATCTGGCCTGGATATCCCTGTCTTTCCGCTTATTACCGCCTCTGAAAGTCTTCAGTCAGGTGGCCCTGCGATCGAGCGGCCAATTCCCTTTGAAATCGCAATTTAAGCCCAGAGCCTAATCCGTCAGACCATAGCGCCGGGTCTTGTTGTACAGGGTCTTGCGTGAAATCCCCAATGCCTCGGCGGTGCGGCCCCGGTGGAAATTGTTGCGCCACAGCGCCTCCATTATCTTGGTCCTTTCAGAGCGAACCGCATTTTCGACCTCGCCACCGTCGGACTGGCATTTGCGAACCGCCAACACCATCTGTTCGCGATCAATTGTTCTGGTGCCAAGTGCAAGGTGGTCAACCAACCGGCGCAGGATCTTATCATTGCCCGCCCATTCCAGGGTCCGAAGGTATTGAATGGCTGATGGTTGCAATAGGGGGCGGTCCTGAACCGGCAGACCCAGCGTTTTGAAACGAAGGTCGATCAGATCTTCCAGGTCTTCCAGGCGATACCGAAGCGGTGGGATAAACAGGTGCCAATTGCGCAGTTCAGCCGCAAGGTTCGGGTCAAGCCCTGCGGGTTGTGTATCTTCAACCCATGTATCCGAAATGCAGATACAGCGCGATGTAACCGGTTCCATCCGGCGCGATCCGGGGGCGGCATAGCGCCCTTCGTTCAGGGCCCGCGCAAGCCGCGCCTGCGTGCGTGGCGACAACTTTTCCGGGTCATGAATCACCAAAATCCCGCACGTCGGATCACCCAAGGCCCCGCGTCGCGTGGCACCCGCCCTGTTGGCCCCAAAAATGCGCCGACCCTCCGACCCGTGGAGGTCTTCGGTTGCGGGGCGAATGGTTTGCACGATGGCGTCGGGGTTCGCGGTTTCAAAGGCCCGGATGATCCACGCAACATCCGTGCCGGTTTCACGTTGGACCAGCACCGGCGTTTTCAGTCGCATCAGCGCATGGGTGCGCGACAGGCACCCCAACCCCGCCTCTGACTGGCCCGCATACCCCAGCGATTGCCCCCAGGTGATCAGCTTTTTCTGATCCGGGCGCACCGTTTGCTGGCGATCCCCCGCGTGCCGGTATGACGCGATCTGATCCGCGATGGAATTTTCCAGCGGCAACCTTTCGATGGTCGATCCGCCGACATACCCGTCAATAGGGGCCACTTCGAGGACCCGTGATAAATCGGCTGAGGTGACGATCGGGCCGCCCTCTAGCATGAATTGAACGCCGGGGTGAATGCGTTTGATGAAACGGCCGATTTCGCGGGCCTGAATGCCGGCTTCTTCAAGGCTTTGGCGTTGTTTGTGGCCCAACACGCCGCCGGTGTTCCAGCCAAAGTTCAGCAGGATTATGTCAAGACCCGCGTCGGCACCCAACCGGGCCTGTACGCGGTTGGCGCAGTAGAACAATGTTTTCAATCCGCGCTTGCGCGCCTCGCTCAGCACTTGGACCTCGCGGGAAATGCCGCGCCCGCCACGCTCTAGTATCCGTTGAAGCGATGCGGGGTAATGCATGCTGCTGGGGAAATTCACGATCCCGGCAAACCCGGATGCCAATGCGCGATCTGCCAGAGCCACGGGGTCTGCCTGGGCCCCAAACACATTGACGCCCAGAAATACAGGGATCGATGCCTGGCTTAGAACTTCGGTTACGGCGAATGAATCGGTGGCCGCATCCGCGTCCATGATCGGCAGCATACCGGCAACCGACGGGGCCCCCATATTTCGCATCCGGCCCGCGTTGATCGCCAGCAGAAAATCGGCACCGCCCTGTTCTGCCGCGCGCGCCGCCAACCCGGACCCCACAGCAACACCAACCGTAAATGTCCCCAACACAGTTTTCCTTTTTCAGCCGGCTCAGCGAACACAGCCACCGCCGGATACGGGCGGTGGATCGTTACCCGGT
Organism: Paracoccaceae bacterium; assembly: GCA_030626365.1. Classification (GTDB taxonomy): domain Bacteria; phylum Pseudomonadota; class Alphaproteobacteria; order Rhodobacterales; family Rhodobacteraceae; genus NVQY01. The sequence continues at coordinate 7,325 of DAOUPC010000075.1, read as the reverse complement.
TGGCGGCACGTCGATCGCGGCAATCCAGGGTTTGATATCCACCACAGGCGTGCGATCAAAGGCGTCTGTTGCGTCTATGCCGATTACCCCGGAATCATGGTCGATTGACGTAATGATCACCGCCGCCATCGCAATCGGGTTTGGCCGCACGGGCGAGCGCAAAGAAAACACGCCGCGTGGTTCCGGGGTGTGCCCGGGGGCCTGAATGATCAGGTCACGCCGTCCCCGGTCCATCCAGTAAAGTACCCATATCCGCCGCCCTACCTCCAACCCCCGAAGCCCCGCCGCATAGCCGGGTTTCAGTTCGATGCGGGCATTTCCGCCGCCGGATTCCCGTGCGGGGGTAAGGTTGCGCGGGCTGTTTCCCCGTGACCAGTCCGACCGGATATGGCCGATAAAGGCCACGCCTTCCTCGGTCTGCTGCGCAGGATCAAAGTCAAGTTGGATTTCCCCTTCCCGAATATCTCTGCCCTGTGCCATCGCTCTGCCCTCTTGTTGCTGACCTTTCAGGGCATCAGACCCGACCCCGGCCCATTGTGCAAGCACCGGTGGGCGGGCGGTATTGTCGCAATACGCCCGCCGCGTTGTTTTAAACCCTGACCCTACCCTGCAAGCGGTTCGAACTGACAGGTAAAGTGACGCATGATCTTTGGCTCTTTGGAGATCCGATATCCTGTCAGGCTATCCTTGATTTTGACCAGTTCCTCGAACACCTCGATGATGTAATCGGCGTGGCTTTGGGTGTATGTCCGGCGCGGGATGGCAAGGCGGACCAGATCCATCGCCGCCGGGGTTTCAGAACCGTCCGGGTGACGCCCGAACATCACGGTGCCGATTTCGCAACTGCGGATGCCGCCCAGTTCATACAGCGCCACGGCCAGCGCCTGACCGGGGTATTCCAGGGGCGGGATGTGGCCCAGCCACTTGCGCGCGTCGATGAACACGGCGTGCCCGCCCGCCGGTTTCACCACCGGCACCCCCAGCGCGTCCAGCCGCTCAACGATGTATTCGTTGGTGCGCACGCGGTAATGCAGATAATCTTCGTCCACGATTTCGCTTAGCCCCTGCGCCAGCGCCTCAAGGTCGCGCCCGGCCAGTCCGCCATAGGTTGGAAAGCCCTCGGTGCGGATCAGGTGGGTGCGGGCCTCGACGGCCAGATCGTCGTCATTTAACGCCAGCCAGCCGCCAATATTGCCAAACGCGTCCTTCTTGGCGGACATGGTCATGCCGTCAGCCACCCTGAAACAATCGCGGGTGATGTCGGGAATCGAGCGATCCTTCTGGTCGTCCTCTCGTTGTTTGATGAACCAGGCATTTTCGGCAAAACGGCACCCGTCGATGAAAAATGGCTTGCCGAAACGGTGCGCCAGTTCGGCGGTGGCGCGGATATTGGCAAGGCTGACCGGCTGTCCGCCACCTGCGTTATTGGTGATGGTCAGCATCACACAAGGCACGCTGTCGCCGTGTTCGTCCAGGTATGTTTCCAGCTTTGCCAGATCCATGTTGCCCTTGAACGGATGCAGGCATTCGGGGTCGTGACCTTCGTCGATCACAAGGTCATGGCCCGCCGCACCCGAGGCTTCGATATTGCCGCGCGTGGTGTCGAAATGGGTGTTCGAGGGAATGTTTTTTCCCGGTCCGCCAAAGATCGAAAACAGGATGTTTTCGGCTGCGCGGCCCTGATGGGTCGGGATGATATGTTCAAACGGCATCAGGTTTTTCACCGCCGCCTCAAAGCGCAGAAAAGAGGGTGATCCGGCATAGCTTTCGTCGCCATGCATGATGGCGGCCCACTGGGCCGAACTCATCGCCCCGGTGCCCGAGTCGGTAAGCAGGTCGATCAGCACGTCCTGGGAATGCAGACCAAAAAGGTTGTACTGTGCATCGCGGATCAGTGTCTTGCGCTCTTGCGGCGTGGTCATGCGGATCGGTTCGACGGATTTGATGCGGAAAGGTTCGATGATGGTTTTCATCTTTGGGCCCTTGATTGCAGCCCTGAAAACATCGCGGCAACGGGTACACGAAAGGGCCGAAGCGCTGCGGTTGTTCAAAGTCGAACCGCGCTCAGCGCCCAATACGTTGCGGGGGGAACCTCAGCCTTTGCGTTGGAATTGTCAAGCTGGCAATCTGTTGAAAAGGCCGGGTTAAACCATATGCCGGGCAAAAGACCTTTGCGCGTGCTTTAGGCAGCAACTGCATGAATTGACTCGCCTTCCTGGTCAGCCTTTCGCGTGGTGATTGACGTGTGGCTGACAATGCGATCTGCTGGATAAGTTATCCGGCAAGCGGATTGAACATCTGGAGGAGAAATCAATGTTTCGTTGGGGCATATTATCAACCGCTAAAATTGCTCGTGATCAGGTGCTGCCTGCCATGGCAGATGCGAACAATTGCGTTATTTCCGGCATTGCCAGCCGCGATGGCGCCCGCGCCCGCGCCCTGGCCGACCGTTTTGGTGCTGAACATGCTTTTGGCAGCTACGAGGCGCTTCTTAACAGCGAGAACATTGATGGCATCTATATTCCGCTGCCCACGTCACAACATGTGGAATGGAGCCTGAAAGCAGCGGCGGCCGGTAAACACGTCCTTTGTGAAAAACCGATTGCCATGCAGGCAGGCGAGATCGAACAATTGATCGCCGCGCGGGATAAACATGGTGTGCTGATCAGCGAGGCATTTATGGTCTGTTACCACCCGCAATGGCACAAGGTTCGTTCCCTGATCCAAGAAGGGGCCATCGGCCAGTTGCGTCAGGTGGACGGTGCCTTTGCCTATTACAATGTCGATGCTGACAACATGCGCAACCAGCCCGGCCTGGGTGGGGGTGCCATACGCGATATTGGCGTCTATCCCCTTGTTACCACGCGCTTTGTCACGGGTCTTGAACCACGGCGCATCCAATCCCGTATCCGGTTTTCACCCACGTTCGGCACCGATATCTATGCCAGCGTCATCTCTGATTTTGGTGATTTTGAACTGTCCTTTTATTGCTCTACCCAAATGGCCTTGCGCCAAAACATGGTTTTTCACGGCGAAAAAGGCTGGATCGAGGTGCACGCACCCTTCAATACCGGCGACTACGGCTTTGGAAAAATCACCCTGAACTCGGTTGATCACGGCAATCAACAGGTCTTTCGCTTTTCCGGTGAACGCCAGTACCGTTCCCAGATCGAAGCTTTCGTGGAGGCAACAAAGGGCGACGGCACGGCAATTTTTACGCTGGAAAACTCGCAAGGCAACCAACGTGCCATCGACGCGGTATTTGCCGCCGGAGAGCACGGCGATTGGCAAGCGGTTTCCGGGGACATGTAAAGCCCTGCCGTAAAGAGGGCCGCCCTTGTTGCACAAATCGCCCTGGGGTGTGCTTGCCCTTACCCCTGACGGATTTACCCAACGGCAACGGTGCGCGGGGTGCCAAGGACGGTGGCTGACATTTTTTCAAACCAGATGGGTTATTCAGAGCTTTGTTGATGTAACCGGCCGGCTTTGAATCATGCGCGTTGGCAGTGGGCATTTATGGTATTTAGTTTTTCACCGCAATTGTTAGACTACGCACAATCCATGATTTCGACCAACCGCTGGGAGGCGGCCGGAATTTTGGATAAGTGCCTGTATTTATGGCAAATAAACTTTTGGGAGAAAATGATGATCCGTAAAATAGCAGGGGCGCTGACCGCTCTGACCTTGTCGGCCACTTTGGTCCATGCCGAATTCCCGGAACGTGAAGTTCTGGGCGTGGTGATGTGGGGCGCAGGTGGTGCAACCGATACCGTAGCGCGCGCGATAAACCCGGCAGCCGAAGCTGCGCTGGGCAAATCGATCATCGTGTTGAACAAATCCGGCGGGGCCGGGGCCATTTCGACAGCCTATGTCAATACGGCCGCCGCGGATGGTTATACCTTCCTTTATGGTGCCGAAAACCCGCAGCTTCACCCGATCATGGGCGTTGGCAAGCTGGATTATTCCAACTTTTACCCGGTGAATATTCTGGGGCGCGGCGTGGCCGTTGTGGTTGTACCAACTGCCTCAAAGTACCAGACAATGGGCGAATTGATGGCCGATATTGCCGCCAATCCCGGCATGGTGAAAATGGGATCAACCGGCCCCGGTGGCCTGCCCTCGACAGTCAGTGCGCTGATCTCGAACTCAGCACCGTTTGATGTCATCGCGATTCCGTTTGGTGGCGAAGGCCCCGGCCTGACCGCAATGCTGGGCGGCGAGGTCGATTTCATGCCCTCTGGCCTGTCCGCCGCTTCCGAGCAGATCAAAGCCGGAAACATGCGTGCCCTGGCCGTTGTCAACGGCGAGGAAATCGGCCCGTTGCCCGGCGTTCCGGCGATCACGGACGCCTTGCCCGACATGGCAAACTTTCTGCCCTGGGGCCCGTTCTATGGTGTGTTTGTCAAACGCGACACGCCTGATGACATCAAGGCAAAATTTGTCGCGGCTTTTGCCACGGCTGCACAGGACGAAGGGTTCCAGACCCTGATGACCAACCGTGGCAATGTGCTTATGGGTATCTCGGGTGACGAGGCCGACGCATTCCTGAAAAAGTGGCAGCAGGTTACAGCCTGGGCGCTTCAGGACACAGGTGCCGCCAAGGTGAATCCGGAAACTCTGGGCATTCCGCGCCCATAACCGGCACGATCATTACAAGGCCGGCCCTGGGCATCTATCAGGGCCGGCTTTTTCGCACCATATCGCCTGTATTCGGAGCCACCCCAATGCCACACGACAGATCACGTCGGCCCGGAGAGCTTGTGTTTGTTATCCTTCTTTTGCTCGCCAGCCTGTGGCTGTTCTGGCAATCGGTGCTGATTTCCGGGTTCAGTGGCCTTTCCACGCCCGGTGTTTTTCCGATGCTGGCCTCGGGGGTGATGGTTATCTCGGCGCTGTGGATACTGCGTGACACCGCAAAACGCGCGCCCGATGGTGGTGGTATCAGTCGCTTTGTGGAACAGATAACACCGCTGCGTCAGGTGGTTATGCTGGGGCTGGTTGCCCTTTATGTTGCGCTGATGCCCTGGCTTGGGTTTGTCGTGGCCTCTGGGGTGTTCCTGATTGCCACGATCAGCTTTTTGTGGCGACGCAACTTTTTCCTTACCGTCGGAATAAGCGCGCTGGCACTTGGCGTTATCTATCTTATTTTCCGTGTCGCGTTTCAGGTTGTTCTGCCCAGGGGAACCCTGTTGCAGGGGCTGTTCTGAAATGGAGATACTTGGTTTCCTTACCCTGTCGTGGTTCGATCCGTCGCTTTTGTTTCTGACGGCGGCGGGAACAATGGCGGGCATCTACGTGGGCGCAATCCCCGGATTGTCGGTGACCATGGCCGCATCAATCCTGATTTCCTTTACGTTCAAATGGGACGTGAACGAAGCACTGGCCCTGATTGCCGGGGTTTACATGGGCGGGGTCTATGGCGGGTCACGCACCGCAATCCTGCTGAACATCCCCGGCGCGCCAAGTGCGATTGCCACAGCCATCGACGGTTATCCGATGGCCAAACGGGGCGAGGCAGGCGAAGCGATCGGCCTGACCACGGTCATGTCGGTGTTTGGCGGGTTTGTCGGCATTCTGGCGCTGGCCCTGTTTGCCCCGTTCATTTCAAAGTTCGCGATCATGTTCACCTCGCGGGATTATCTGCTTTTGGGCATGATCGGTATTCTGCTGGTTGGCACCCTGTCCGGCGAAAGCTTTGCTAAGGGGGCCTTTGCCGGGGCGTTGGGCGTTCTGATCGGCATGGTCGGGCTTGACCCGATGACCGCCGAGGGGCGCTTTACCTTTGGCACGATCACCCTGATGGGGGGCATCCCCTATGTTGTTGCGATGATCGGATTTTTCGGCGTTGCCGAAGCATTCGTTCAAATCCATTCGCTGGACCTGCCGGTCATCAGGCAGAAAATCGACCGCATCATTCCGCATTTTTCTGATGTGAAACGGTATTTCTGGCTGGCGCTACGTGCCTCGGGGATTGGTACGATCATTGGCGCGCTGCCCGGCACTGGCGGTGATATTGCCGCCCTTCTGGCCTATGACGACGCCAAACGCACAACCAAGGACCCTGACGTGCCCTTTGGGCAAGGTGCCAAGGAAGGCCTGATTGCCCCGGAGGTTGCCAATAACGCGGCTGTTGGCGGGGCGTTTGTGCCGATGCTGACGCTGGGTATTCCGGGCGATGCGGTAACGGCGGTGATCATTGGCGCGCTTTATATTCACGGGTTGAAGCCAGGGCCGCTGTTGCTGGTTGAAACACCGCATCTGTTCTGGTTCATCGTTGGAAACCTGGCGTTGGCCAATATTTTCCTGCTGATTTTCGGCCTGACCGGGATCAAGGTTTTCACCAAGATTGTGGAATGCCCCAAGGCGATCCTGATCCCCCTGATCATCATTCTGTCATCGGTCGGGGCCTATGCGATCCAGAATAACCCTGTCGATATCTACTGGATGCTGCTGTTCGGCGTGATTGGATATTTCCTGAAAACCTATGGTTTTCAGGTTGGGCCGATCATTCTGGGCGTGATACTTGGGCCGATGATGGATTCCAACTATCGTCGCGCCATGATCGGCGCGCGGGGGGATATTGGCACCTTTTTGTGGGACTTTGCGTCGCATCCGATTTCGCTGGTGTTGTCCATCGCATTTCTGTTGATGCTTTTGTCGCAAACACCTGTCTGGGCGGCCTTGAAATCATTGGTTTCGCGAGAAACAAACCTATCAGACCAATGACCGGGGTGGCGCACGTCAACACCCCCCGGTCGCGCCACCCGGCAATGCGAAAAGGTGCGTGACAAGCAAGCCCGACACAGAGTACGCATATACCCATGAAACATGTCCCCAAAAAAACTACGGATGACGCGCTTATTCAGGAATTTCTGAACAATGGCGGAAAAGTCGTCGTAGGCAAAACCAAACCACTGCCAAGTGAGTTAGGTCTGAGCAACAATGTTTGGAACAACAAGATGACCAAAGAAGAAAAGTCCGCGCGCGACAAGAAATAATCCTACAAGGCATTCCGTGCTTTTCGCGCGAATTCCAATGCTGCTTTGCGATCTTGGCGCTTGGTAACAAAGGATTCCAGCACTTCGCCCTCATGATCCACGGCACGCCAAAGGTAGTGCGTTTCACTGTGCATGAGCCCCAAGATCATGCTGGATGTGATGGTCGATCTTAATCAACCTGTCCTGACTACCCGCAACCCAGATGGATCTTTCATCATGCCCACAAAATTTTTCACCACGCCCGGTAAATTCTATCGCGGAAATCTGCACACCCATTCGACCCGCTCGGATGGTCGCCTGGAACCACAAGAAGTGTGCCGCCGCTAT
>DAOUPC010000183.1 GCA_030626365.1 Paracoccaceae bacterium | reverse complement strand
GTCCCGCTGTAACTGATCCAGAATTTTCCGATCCAGATCATCAATTCGAACCGCCATTCGCCAGATCCTTATATTTCAGAACATATTCCCACTATTCCCACCAAGGCAGAAAAATCAACCTTATCTGCCACGGGATATGGCCATTATCAAGGATAGTTTCCTATATTAGCATCAACATAAATCGCCACGACACCCTGCCTGACCATATCCGCCCGACATCACCCGGCAACACCCGACAACAAAGGAATCGCCTGATGCCCACCCCGCTTATTTCACAAGTCGTCACCGCCTCGGATCTGCTTTTGGGTGATGTGATCTATCAAACCGCCAATGATGGCTGGACCCGGCAGCTATCATGCGCCGAAGTGATCACCGACGAGGCCCACGCCCAGATGCGCCTGCTGGATGCCACCCGTCAGGGAAATACGGTGGTCGGGGCCTACCTGGCCGAAATATCCCCCAGCCAGACAGGTCAATCCGGCCCCGAAACCCTCCATTTCCGCGAGGCATCCCGCGCCACCGGCCCCTCAAACTATCCCCACGGCAAACAGGAGACCGCCCAAAATGTATGAATATTCACAGTTCGACACAGATTTCCTGGCCACCCGCAACGCCCAGTTCCGCGCCCAGGTAGAGCGGCGCATCGCAGGTTCCCTCAGCGAGGATGAATTCAAGCCACTGCGCCTGATGAACGGGCTTTATCTGCAATTGCATGCCTATATGCTGCGTGTGGCAATCCCCTATGGCACGCTGAACGCGGCGCAGATGAACGCACTGGCCGATATCGCGGACAAATGGGACAAGGGCTATGGCCACTTCACCACCCGCCAGAACATCCAGTACAATTGGCCCGCCCTTCGGGATGTGCCCGACATGCTGGACGCATTGGCAAAGGTCGGGTTGCACGCCATCCAGACCTCTGGCAACACCATCCGCAACGTCACGGCCGACCATTTCGCCGGGGCCGCGGCGGATGAAATCGCCGACCCGCGCCCGGTGGCGGAACTGATCCGCCAATGGTCCACCGACCACCCGGAATTCCAGTTCCTTGGCCGCAAGTTCAAGATCGCCATCACCGGCAGCGCCAATGACCGCGCGGTGATCCGCGCGCATGACATCGGGTTGCGCATTGTCGAACAAAACGGCGAACAGGGCTTTGAGGTGGTGATCGGCGGTGGCCTGGGCCGCACCCCGATGATCGGCAAGGTGATCCGCCCCTTCCTGCCCCGCGCCGACCTTCTGCCTTATCTCGAGGCCGTACTGAACATCTATAACCTGCTGGGCCGGCGCGACAACAAATACAAGGCGCGCATCAAGATCACCGTGCATGAACACGGGCTGGACAAGATCCGCACACTGGTCAACGACCAGTTCGCCCAGATCCGCCCCACCTTTTGCGGGGTTGACCAGACCCTGCTGAGCGACATCGAAACCGCGTTCGCCCCGCCACAGATGCGCCAGACCTCGCAAGCGCCCTATGATCGCACCTACCTTGCCGATCCGGTGTTCCGGTCCTGGGCCGATACCAACCTGTCCCCCCACCGCATCACCAGCCATGCCATCGTGACCATCAGCCTGAAGGCACACGGGGCCACCCCCGGCGATGCCACGTCCGCACAAATGCGCACCATGGCCGACCTTGCCAAACGCTATGGCCACAATGAACTGCGCATCAGTCACGAACAAAACGTGATCCTGCCAAATGTGCATAAATCCGACCTGCCAGCCCTGCATGCCAGCCTGCGCAGCGCTGGCCTGGGCACCGCCAATATCGGCCTGATCTCTGATATCATCGCCTGCCCCGGCATGGATTACTGCGCCCTGGCCACCGCCCGTTCGATCCCCATCGCCCAGGAAATCGCCACCCGCTTTGATGACCTCAAACTGGAACACAATATCGGCCCGCTAAAACTCAAGATATCGGGCTGCATCAATGCCTGTGGCCACCACCACGTGGGCCATATCGGCATCCTCGGGCTAGAGCGCGCCGGCGTCGAAAGCTACCAAATCACCCTTGGTGGCGATGCCACGGCAGATGCCACAATCGGCCAACACACCGGCCCCGGCTTTTCCGCGGATGAAATCACCCCGGCCATTGAACGCCTGATACTGGCCTACCTCGACCTGCGAACCACCCCACAGGAAACCTTCCTGCAAACCTTTCGCCGCCTTGGCATGGCCCCCTTCAAATCCGCCCTCTATCAAAACCACCCGGGCAGAAAGGCCGCGTGACCCCCATGCTTCTTCTTGTCAAAAATACTCCCTCCCCCGGCCCGCAAGGATCTGCGCGCCGCCCCGATAGCAAAACCAAAAAGGTGCGAACCAACGCCGCGCTGACAAACAAGACGCGCGCCCTCAACGCGCGCTATCGTCACCATAGCGCCAGTTCTGTGATACAGGGCGCCCTGTCTGACACCGGAAAAATCGCTCTGGTCTCCAGCTTTGGTGCCGAATCCGTGGTGCTGTTGCATATGGCGGCGGTGATCGACAAATCCACACCGATCCTGTTCATCGACACCGAACTGCTGTTCACCGAAACGCTGGTCTATCAAAATGAAATCTGCGAACGGTTGGGCCTGAACAACCTTCGGATCATCCGCGCACCCGACATCGTCACGCGCGACCCGGATGGCCAGTTGCACACACACAACCCCGACGCCTGCTGTGACCTGCGCAAAACCGCCCCCCTGCAACAGGCCCTAACAGGGTTCGACGGCTGGATAACCGGGCGCAAACGGTTTCAGTCCGGCACCCGCGTGTCGCTTGAGTTTTTCGAACCAGAATCTGAAACTGGCCGCATAAAGATCAACCCGTTGGCGCATTGGTCCCCCGACGACGTGCGCACCTATATGGAGGAAAACCGCCTGCCCCGTCATCCTCTCGTGACGCGCGGGTATCCGTCAATCGGCTGCATACCCTGCACCACCCCCGTGGCCCCCGGCGAAGACCCGCGCGCCGGGCGCTGGCGGGCACGTGACAAAGATGAATGCGGCATTCATTTCGAAAACGGAACCCTTGTCCGCAGAAAGGAACAGACATGACCATACTTGTAACCGACACGGGCTTTGGCCCCGATGACTGGGCTGGTGAATTCACGCCCCACAATGGCACGGCGCTGAATATCGGACCCGACGCAGATACCGCCGGGCTGGTGGCCAGGTTGCCCGACCTGCAAATGATCCGCATAGATTTCCCCAACTTCGCTGACGGGCGGGGCTTTAGCATCGCCCGCCGCCTGCGCCTTTTGGGCTATACGGGGCGCCTGCGGGCCCGGGGCCATGTGCTGGCCGATCAGTATGCCATGGCGCGCCGGGCCGGGTTCGACGAAGTCGAAATCGACACCGATCTGGCCAGCCGCCAGCCCCAGGATCAGTGGCTGGCGCGGGCGGACTGGCGGGCGCATGATTATCAATCCCGGTTGCGCGGCGCATCCCCAATCTGACCCACAACAGCCAGCGGCGCCCGCGCATCAGTCCCACCTGTTTGCACACTAACAATAAAACAATGACCGAAACCCCTTTCCCTGACCTGAATCAAAGCCTATTCAAAGGGGCCGGTATACTAAACCGGCAAAGAAACCATGACAGAGATGATGATCGTGACCGACGCAGCACCAGCAAAAACCCCCGTCCTGCCCGACGCCCAGACCGTGACGCACGTCAAACACTGGACCGACCAGTTGTTTTCCTTCCGTGTGACACGCCCAAAATCGCTCCGGTTCCGGTCGGGCGAATTCGTGATGATCGGCCTTCTGGGCGACAACGCCAAACCCCTGCTGCGGGCCTATTCCATCGCCAGCCCCTCTTGGGATGATGAATTGGAGTTCTATTCAATCAAGGTACAGGACGGCCCCCTGACCAGCAAACTGCAACATATCAAGGTCGGCGATCAGATCATCCTGCGCCCCAAACCGGTCGGCACGCTGGTGCATGACGCATTGCTGCCGGGCAAACGGCTGTGGTTCTTTGCCACCGGCACCGGGTTTGCCCCGTTCGCCTCGTTGCTGCGCGAACCGGAAACCTACGACAATTACGACGAAATCATCATGACCCACACCTGTCGTGACGTGGCCGAACTGGCCTATGGCCGGGAACTGGTAAACAGCCTGAATGACGACCCCCTGATCGGTGAAATGGTCGCCGGCAAGGTGCGTTATTACCCGACCACCACCCGTGAACAAAGCCCGGTCATGGGCCGCATCACCACGCTTTTGAACGATGGCACGGTGTTTCGTGATCTGGGCATCGACCCGATCAACCCCGACACCGACCGGGCCATGGTTTGTGGAAGCCTTGGATTCAACAAGGATATCAAAGACATCCTGGATGGCTTTGGCCTGAAAGAGGGGGCCAATTCGGACCCCGCACAATATGTGGTCGAAAAGGCCTTTGTCGGCTGATTTTACCCCGGCAATTCGGCGCTGTTGCATAAAGCAAGCTCTGAAAAATCCACGTTCCGGGCATTTTGAAAAATGCCCGGCCCCGCGCGCCTTTATCGGCCAATCACGATATCCGCCTGCAATCCCCCCAGCCGTTCACTGTCAGCCAGCCGTAATGCGCCACCGTGGGCGCGGGCGATGTCGGCCACAATGGCCAGCCCCAACCCGACACTGCCGCCCATGTTCTGGTTGCGCGCCGGGTCCAGCCGCGAAAACGGTTTGACCGCTTCGGCATGCTGATCGGCAGGGATACCCGGCCCGTCGTCCTCGACCCGGATACGCAGGGACTTTTCCGTCAGCACCACCGATACCTCGGCCACATGACCATAGCGGATGGCATTGCCCAACAGGTTCTCGACCGCCCGCCTGATCGCGGTTGCGCGCAGCATGACCGTGCCCTGCCCCCGCATTTCGCCCAGATGCACCGGTTTTCCCGCCCGCGTGGCATCCCCGGCGATCCGGCGCACCAGCGCCAGCGGATCAATCGGTTCGGCCGTGCCCTCGGACGCATCACGGGCGAATTCCAGGAACGCATCCAACATACGCTCCATCTCGTTCACATCTTCCAGCAAAAGATCCACGTCTTCCCCGTCCTGCATCGCCAACCCCAGCTTTAGCCGGGTCAGGGGGGTGCGCAAATCATGGCTGACCCCGGACAGCATCATGGTGCGCTGTTCGATATGACGCTCGATCCGGGCGCGCATGTCCAGAAAGGCGCTGCCAGCGGCGCGGACCTCGGTTGCGCCACTGGGCCAGTAGGACACGTTATGCCCCCGCCCAAACGCCTGGGCGGCATTGGCCAGCCGGGTGATCGGGCGCAACTGGTTGCGCATGTACAAAAACGCAATCACCGTCATGAGAATGCCAAAAAACGCCATTGTCACAATCAACTGGTGCGGGGCCGCCGCCGTCACACGCCGCCGCCCAAAGCCGACCTCGACCGGGCCAAACTGAGAATCGAAATAGAACAGAACCCGCCGGTTATCGGGGAACCGCCCCGCCAGCGTACGTGGAAACGCCGCCCGAAACGTCGCGATAACCACCCGCCCGGAAAAATCGTACCAGCGCAACTGGTCCCCGTCCGGCACGACCGTGGGGTCGACAAACCGCACATCCATCTGCAGGGTGTCAAAAAACGGGGCCATCTGGTCCAGTACCGCCTGCTGATCGGTGGCCGTGGCCGTCTGATCGGCGATCAATCGCAGTTCGCGCACCACGGTCAGTGACATCTGGGTCGTGACATCTTCGAGGTGACGTTGGATAAACACCACCGAGACCACCAGTTGCACAACCACAACCGGCAAAATCAGGATCAGGGCGGCCCGGCCATAAAGGCTGCGCGGCATATATTTTTTAAGCCAGCGAAAAGTCATGAGACAAGCCTAAAGCCGACAACACGAAAGAGAAAGCGCCATGACCCTGCCCCCCGATGATTTTAACCCACCAACCGGCGTGGCAATGGAACTGGCCCCCGGTTTGCGCCGTGTCCTGGCCCCGAACCCATCGCCAATGACCTATCGCGGCACCAACACCTATATTGTGGGCACCACCGATCTGGCGGTGATCGACCCCGGCCCCGATGACCCCGCGCATCTGGACGCAATCCTTGCAGCGCTGGAACCGGGCCAGCGCATCAGCCATATCATCGTCACGCATACCCATGTGGACCATTCGCCCCTTGCCGCCC
>DAOUPC010000034.1 GCA_030626365.1 Paracoccaceae bacterium | reverse complement strand
TCATAACTCAGCGCGCGGTTCTGGCGCGGCCATGCGGCCTGAATGGGCTGACCGCCAGTGATCCGGTCGGCCAGATGACCAACCCCGATCACATAGGCATCAGCGGTATTATAGGTTTCCAGCACCGCGAAATTCCCAAAGATCATAAAGGCGGCACCATTTGCCCCCGCTGGTAACAGGACAGACCCCGCGCCATGTTCCGGCACGACCCGGCCATCCATCGCAACCACGCCAAGTGCGGCCCAGTCGGCGGGGGATTTGGTGATGTTGCGGTTGGCCAAAAGGTAATCAAACCCCTTGGGCAGCTTAACCTCGACCCCCCAGGGCTGGCCTTTGGTCCAGCCATGTGCCGCCAGATAGGCCGCAGTGCTGGCCAGCGCATCAGCGGGATCATCCGACCAGATATCGCGTCGCCCATCACCAGTGAAATCCACGGCATAATCCAGATACGACCCCGGCATGAACTGGGTATGGCCCATCGCCCCGGCCCAGCTTCCGGTCATGTTGTTCACTGTGGTGTCGCCGCTTTGCAGGATGCTTAGCGCGGCAATCAGTTGTTCTTCGAAGAATGCGCTGCGGCGCGCGTCAAAGGCCAGGGATGCCAGGGCCGCGATCACCCTGGTCTTGCCGCGAAACGTCCCATAGGCGCTTTCCAGTCCCCAGATTGCCACAACGACCTGTTTGTCCACACCATATGTGCGTTCAATCATATCCAGAGTGCGCCGCTGTGCCTTAAGGGCCGCCTTGCCGTTGCTGATCCGCAGATCAGAGGTGGCCGTTTCCAGATAATCCCAGATCGTCTTGGTGAATTCAGACTGGTTGCGGTCGCGCCGGACCACATCGGCGTTATAGCGCACCCCATCCAGCGCCCGTTCCAGCACCTGTGCGTCGATCCCTTGCGCCATTGCGCGTGGTTTGAACCCGGCAATCCAGCCCTGAAACCCCTTGGGGTTGGCCGTAACCGGTTGCGGTTTCACCTTGATCCCCAGGTCATTCGGGCGCGCCATGGGGCGTGGCGACCGAAGAACCTCGGTCGGCCCGGCGGCCAATGCGGTTGCCAGGCAAACCGCAACAATCCCAACACTTGTTAAAATACGCATTCTGGTTAACCCGATTATCTGCTCTACCACCGGCTTGGGGTCAGAATGCATTGATCCTGCATCGCCATTTTACCACCATCCCGGCGGTTTGACACGCTTGAAAATGGGGCCACCATTGACGGCGCGCGCCAAACCGCTGATATTTCGGAAAAACAGCGCCAGTGACGCAGCATCAATGCATTCTGACCCGCGTCTGGGCCGAACAGTTTGGAAAGGATACACCATGCACATGGCATGTCTTGGGCCTGAAACGGGCAATGTACGGTTGCACTATCGTATTGATGGCGACCCCGACGGCGCGCCGGTGGTGTTTGCCAATTCGCTGGGCACCGACCTGCGCCTGTGGGACGCGGTATTGCCGTTGCTGCCCAAGGGGCTGAAATTCATCCGCTATGACAAACGCGGGCATGGCCTGTCGTCCCTGCCACCGGCCCCCTATTCGATGGATGACCTTGTGGGCGACGCCGAGGCCCTGCTGGATATGCTGAACATCAGGGATTGCATGTTTGTCGGCCTGTCAATCGGTGGCATGATTGCCCAGGGCCTTGCCGCCAAACGGCTTGATCAGGTGCACGCCATGGTACTGTCCAACACCGGGGCCAAGATTGGTACGCCCGATATGTGGGATACCCGTATCGCTGCGGTCAATGCCGGGGGGATCGAACCCCTGGCCGACGCGGTGATGGAGCGCTGGTTCTCGCAGGCATTCCTTAGCACCCCGGAACTGGAAATCTGGCGCAACATGCTGGTTCGCCAACCTGGCGAGGGCTATTCAGGGTGTTCTTCGGCCATATCCGGCACCGACCTTTATACCCCAACCGGCGGTTTGCGCCTGCCGGTGCTGGGCATTGCCGGCGACGAAGACGGCTCTACCCCGCCTGATCTGGTGCGTGAAACCGTCAATCTTGTGCCCGGCTCCAAGTTTCAGCTGATCCGCAAGGCGGGTCATTTACCCTGCGTCGAACAACCTGCGGCCTATGCCGCCATCCTGACCGATTTCCTGCGTGAAACCGGCCATATCTAGGCGTTTCTGATGGCTGATTTTCTGTTGATACATGGCTCGTGCCATGGGGCGTGGTGCTGGCGCGATGTGATCCCGGCACTGGCTGATCTGGGCCATTCGGCGCGCGCCATCGACCTGCCCGGTGCCGGGGATGATGCAACCCCGCTGGCCGGGGTGACACTGAATTCATGCCGCGACGCGGTTCTTGGTGCCGCATCGCCCGACACCATTGTGGTGGGCCATTCATGGGGTGGCTACCCGATCAGTGCCGCGGCCGAACATGCCCCTTCGGCCCTGCGTGCGCTGGTGTACCTTTGCGCCTATGTCCCGGTCTCGGGGTGTTCGATGGTGGATATGCGCAAACGGGCCAAACGCCAATTGATCATGGATGCGGTCCGGCGTGATGACAAAGGCATCGCCTATACCATCGATCCTGCCCGCGTGCCGGACCTGTTCTATCACGACTGCCCGCCCGATGCCGTCGCCTTTGCCCTGTCCCGCCTGCGCCCCCAGCCCATTGCCCCGCAGGTTACCCCGCTGACAACCGGGGGTAACTTTGCCTCGGTTCCCAAGGCCTATATCCGCGCGGCGAATGATCGTACCATCGCGCCCGAATATCAGGTTGAAATGGCCAAAGACTGGCCAGCCGCCAGCGTTTACACCATGCAAACCTCGCATTCTGCGTTCTTTGCCGACCCGGTCGGACTGGCCACCCATTTGACCAAAATCGCAAGGAGCCTGTGATGGCAGGATCAGTATTTGACAGCCCTCTGTTCGTGGCCCTGTTTCCCACCGGCGATGCCGGGCGCCTGTTTACCGACAGCGCCGCGATCCGCGCCATGCTGTTGGTCGAGGGCGCGCTGGCCAAGGCGCAGGGTGCCCAAGGCATCATCCCCGCCGACAGCGCCGCCGCCATTTCCCGCGCCAGCCTTGAGGTCCAGATAGAACCCGGCGCGCTGGCCCAGGCCACCGGCCAGAATGGCGTTGCCGTGCCCGCCCTTGTGGCCGCGTTCCGCCACGAAATGCAGGCCCCGGAACATGCGCAATACGTCCATTGGGGGGCCACATCACAGGACATCACCGATACCGGGCTGATGCTGCGCCTGCGCCAGTCCGTGATGCTGATCTCGGCCGACCTGATGGCCACGATAACCGCCCTTGGCAGCCTTGCCACCACCCATGCCAGCCTGCCCATGGCCGCGCGCACCTGGGGCCAGCACGCCACACCGACCAGTTTTGGCGCGGTTGCCGGCGAATGGGGTACGCCGCTGATCGCCCTGATGAACGAACTGCCGGCGCTGCGGGAAAGCTGCCTGTTGGTGTCGCTGTCCGGTGCTGCGGGCACCGCATCGGCACTGGGCGCGGACGCCGCCCTTACCCGCGCCGACATGGCCCGCGCCCTTGGCCTGCACGATCCGGGGCACAGCTGGCACACGGACCGCACCGCGATCCTGCGGCTGGCCGACTGGATGGTGCGCCTGACACTGGCATTGGGGAAGCTGGGCGAAGATGTCACCGCACTGACCCAGACCGGCATCGCCGAACTGACCCTTGGCGGGGCCGGGGCCAGCTCCACCATGCCGCAAAAACAAAACCCGGTGGTACCTTCGACGCTGGTGGCACTGGCGCGCCAGAACACCGGGCTGAACGGTATCC
Source organism: Paracoccaceae bacterium (assembly GCA_030626365.1). GTDB lineage: Bacteria > Pseudomonadota > Alphaproteobacteria > Rhodobacterales > Rhodobacteraceae > NVQY01. The sequence goes on along the minus strand of DAOUPC010000034.1, from coordinate 9,795 downwards.
TGCAAGGCAGCGCCATGCAGCGTCATCAGCGCGATGGGGCCGCGTGGTTCACCGAATGGATGTGCCTGCCCCAGATCGTGCTGGGGGCCGCGTCCGCCACGCGGATCGCCATGGGCCTTTGCACCACCCTGCGCCCCAACCCGGACCAGATGGCAACGGCGCTGGCCGATGGCCTTGGCATGGTCCACGCCGAGGCACTGTCTTTTGCCCTTGCCGCCCACATGCGCCGCCCCGATGCGCAGGCCGCCACCAAGGCCCTGTGCCGCGAAGCACAGGAAACCCGCACCCCCCTTGGCACCCTGGTCAGGCGCGACTGGCCCGACCTTGACGCGGCCCTGTTCGACCCCGCGCACCAGATGGGCAATGCCCCCAAAGCCGCGCGCGCCTTTGCCAAAGCGGCCGCCGATCTGACCATCCCCTGACCGCCCCCTAAGCACCCAATCCACTCCCAATCACCCTGCCCCAGAGAGCCCCATGCGCCTGCCTGTCCTGTTCCTGCTGATCACCGTCATACTTGATGCCATGGGTATCGGGCTGATCATGCCGATCATGCCCGACCTGATCCGCGAGGTGCAGGGCGGCGCGCTGGCCGATGCGGCCCTTTGGGGCGGTATGCTGGCCACCATGTTTGCAATCATGCAGTTCCTGTTTGGCCCGGTGATCGGCAACCTGTCGGATGCATATGGGCGCCGCCCGGTGCTGTTGGTGTCACTGGTCGTCATGGTGCTGGACTATCTGGTGATGGCTTTGGCCGGGTCAATCTGGCTGTTGCTGGTGGGGCGGGTGGTGGGCGGCATCACCTCGGCCACGTATTCCACCGCCAACGCCTATATGGCCGACATATCAAAACCTGCCGACAAGGCGGCCAATTTTGGCCTTTTGGGGGCTGGCTTTGGCATTGGCTTTGTCCTTGGGCCGCTGATTGGCGGGTTGCTGGGCGAATATGGCACCCGTGCGCCGTTCTATGCCGCCGCCATCCTTGCCGGGCTGAATTTCATACTGGGCTGGTTCGTGATGCGTGAAACCGTCAGCGACCGGATACGCCGCCCCTTCAACTGGCGGCGCGCCAACCCGTTCGGGGCCTTTCGCCATGTTGCCCGCCTGCCCGGCATCAAGCCTTTGTTGTTCGTCTATTTCATCTATTCCGTCGCGCATTATGTCTATCCGGCGATCTGGTCCTATTTCACCCAAGAGCGGTTCGGCTGGACGCCCCAGACCATCGGCCTGTCACTGGCCCTGTTTGGTATCTCGATCGCGGTGGTGCAGGGGGGCCTGATCCGTCTGGTCCTGCGCTGGTTTGGTGAACGCAAAACGGTGATCTGGGGGCAGATTGTCGATCTGGGGGCCTTTGGCCTGCTCAGCGTCGTGACCTCAAGCACGCTGGCACTGGTCCTGACGCCGGTGGCGGCCCTTGGCGGGGTGGTGTCCCCGGCCCTGCAAGGGATCATGTCGCGGATGGTCGATGATGATGCACAAGGCGAATTGCAGGGCGTTCTTACCTCGATCCATGCGCTGGCGATGATTGTCTCTCCGATGATGATGACGGGCGTGTTTGCCTTTTTCACCCGCGAGGGCGCGCCTGTTTACCTGCCCGGCGCGCCGTTCATTGTCTCGATGGGGCTGATCGCCATCTCGCTGGTGGTGTTTGCCCGCTGTCATACCCCCGATACCAAGACCTGATCGCGACCTAAGCATGCCGGAAACCGGCTTGCCATGAACCGGCTTGCGGTCCACGCTGGAGCCGACACAAACAGGGGAAAATCCATGCAAATGATCAAGGCGGCCGTGTGCCGCGAATTCGGTGCCCCGCTGGTGATCGAGGATATCCAACTGGCCGCCCCCGGCATGGGCCAGGTCGAGGTCACGCTAAGCGCCGTGGCAATCTGCCATTCCGACATTTCCTATGCCGAAGGGGCCTGGGGCGGGCACCTTCCGGCGGTTTACGGCCACGAGGCCGCCGGGGTCATCACCGCCATCGGCGACGGGGCCGGAAAATTCAAGACCGGCGATTGCGTGGTGGTCACGCTGATCCGCGCCTGCGGCACCTGCCCGAACTGTGCCAGCGGCAGGCCGACAATCTGCGAAACCGGCTATGACGGCACCAAAGGCCCGATTGCCACCGCCGATGGTGGCGCGCTGGAACAGGCGCTGGCGTGCGGCGCATTCGCCGAAAAGGTGGTGGTGGACCACAGCCAGATCGTGAAAATCCCCGACACCATGTCCAAAGAGGCGGCCAGCCTTTTGTCCTGCGGTGTGATCACCGGGATCGGGGCCGTGGTCAACGCGGGCGGCCTGCGTCCCGGACAGGATGTCGTTGTCATCGGCGCGGGCGGTGTTGGCCTTAATGCCATTCAGGGTGCCCGCATCGCCGGGGCACGCCGCATCGTCGCGGTTGACATGACCCAGGAAAAGTTGGAAATCGCCCGCGAATTCGGGGCCACACACGGGGTGCTGGCCACCGCCAAATCACCATGGCGGGCATCCTACAAGGCGCTTGGCGGGCGGGGGGCCGATCTGGTGTTGATCACCGTCGGGGCAATCCCGGCCTATGAACAGGCCCCCAAATACCTTGGCCGTGGCGGGCGGGCGATCATGATCGGCATGCCCCATGCCGGGGCCATGGCCAGCTATGAACCGGTCATGCTGGCAGCACTTGGGCAGGGGGTGGTCGGGTCAAAGATGGGGGATGTGGTGATTCAGCGTGATATCCCGTGGATGATCGACCTTTACAACCAGGGCCGCCTGAAGCTGGACGAACTGATTTCCGGGCGTTGGCGACTGGATCAGATCAACGAAGCAATTGCCGACACCAAAACCGGCAGCGCTAGGCGCAACGTGATTGTCTTTCAGGATACCCCGCATGAAGCTGGCTGAGCTTGATGTCATCGTCACCGCCCCGCCTGCGCCGGGCTGGGGTGGGCGGTATTGGATACTGGTCAAACTGACCACCGATACCGGGATCACCGGGTGGGGCGAATGTTACGCATCCTCGGTTGGTCCCACGGCCATGCGCCACGTCATACGCGATGTGTTTGACCGCCACATGGCCGGTGAAAACCCCGAGAACATCGAACGCATGTTCCGGCGGGCGTATTCCTCTGGGTTCACCCAACGCCCGGACCTGACCGTGATGGGCGCGTTTTCCGGGCTTGAGATCGCCTGCTGGGACATTCTGGGCAAAGACCGTGACCGCCCGGTTCATGCCCTGATCGGCGGGCGGATGAACGACCGTATCCGGGCCTATTCCTATCTTTACCCCCTGCCCCATCACGACCTGTCGACTTTCTGGACCTCGCCCGAAATGCACGCGGAATCTGCCGCCGACCTGGTGGCGCGTGGCTATAGCGCGGTGAAATTCGACCCCGCTGGACCCTATACAATGCGGGGCGGGCATATGCCGGCAATGGCTGACATTGCCCTGTCGGTCGCCATCTGCGGTGCGGTGCGTGATGCGGTGGGGGATCGTGCCGACCTGTTGTTTGGCACGCATGGGCAGTTCAGCACCGCCGGGGCGATCCGCCTGGGGCAGGCGCTGGAACCGTTCACCCCGCTTTGGTTCGAGGAACCCGTGCCGCCCGACAACGTGGATGCGATGGCACAGGTCGCGCGCGCCGTGCGCATCCCGGTGGCCACGGGTGAACGCCTGACCACCAAGGCCGAATTCGCCGCCGTCCTGCGCGCCGAAGCGGCCAGCATCCTGCAACCGGCACTGGGGCGTGCGGGTGGCATATGGGAGGCAAAGAAAATCGCGGCGCTGGCCGAGGCACATAATGCCCAGATGGCCCCGCATCTTTATGCCGGGCCGGTGGAATGGGCGGCCAACATCCACCTTGCGGCATCAATTCCCAATATCCTGATGCTTGAAACCATCGAAACCCCGTTCCACGACGCCCTGATAAAAGGCACGATCCGCATCGAGGGTGGCTTTGTCACCCCACCGGATTCCCCCGGCCTTGGCATCACCGTGGACGAAGAACTGGCCCGTGCGCACCCCTATACCGGCGACGGATTACACCTGCAAATGCAGGAAGCCCCCTGCGACTATACCGCCCCTAATGCATTTATGGGCGGCGCGCCGCCAAGCAAGGGGTGACACTGCCCTGCGATTCAGGGCAGTATGGTCAGGATTTATGAACTCAGGATCCTGCTAATCGTGACTGTCCAGACCCCATCGACCGAAATACAGGCCCAAACCGGCCCCAATACGCCGGAAGAAATGGCCTCTCAGGCCACGGATGCCGCGGCGTACCTTAAAACGCTGGCGCATGAGGGGCGGCTGATGATCCTGTGCCATCTGGGCACCGGCGAAAAATCGGTGGGCGAACTTGAGAGCATGCTGAATGTCCGTCAGGCCGCCGTCAGCCAGATGCTGGCCCGGTTGCGCGAAGAAGGACTGGTCAGCACACGGCGGGACGGCAAGGCGATTTACTATTCCCTGTCAGACGACAAAACCAGCCAGGTTATCGGGCTGCTGTATTCCCTGTTTTGCGGGCGCAAAGAAACACCGACCTGATTGCGCATTACCGCGCCGCTGATCTGGCCCGGCGGGCTTTCTTTGCGTGTGCGGGGCTGTTGCCGGGCGTTACTGTGCCTTGCGGTCAGTTCGACACATAGCCTGAAACCACCTGCAACAGCTTGAACGCGGTTCCTGCGTCATTCTCGACCACCGCCAGGAATTCCTTGGCCCCGATGCGCAGGCAGGTCAGGTCACTTTCTGCCACCATCGACAGCGAGCGCGGTTCGTTGCGGATCAGGCCCAGTTCGCCCACCAGTTTGCCGGGGCCGACCCTGGCAACCTGGCTGTCCGCCTGATCGCCCGGTTTGGGCAGATAAAGCCCCGCCTCACCCTCAAGCAGCATATAGGCCCCATCGGTTGGTGGGTCGTCCTTTTCAAATACCACCTCGCCTTTGGCCGCAGTATACCAGCGTGCGCCAAAGGCCAGCAGGCGCATCTGTTTGCGGTCCAGCGTCGAAAACAGGTCGGTCTGTTCCAGCGCCCTTACCTTGCGCGCCAGATCGGTCCCTGCCGCGCTGTCCTCAACGCTGTCTTCCGGCATGTCTCCGGTCACGATCCGCCCCTGCTGCACCTCGATAAACAGATCGAACACATCCTTATTTTCGAACTGATCATTGATATATATCAGCGTTGTACCCGGCAGCAATGCCCGCAGGTTTCGGAACACCGCCACTTGAGTATCCATATCAAAGCTGGCCAGCGCCTGATCCAGAACCAGAATATCGGGCCGTTTGATCGTCGCCCGGCTGAACGACAATGGTTCGGCAAACTGCGCCGGCAGGTTGGACCCGTTCAGCGCAAGGGGCACATCATAGATCAGTTCGATCACCAGTTCCTGTGCGCCCCCCCCGGCCAGAACCCCGGCAATCAGCCGGCGCAAATCATCCGCCTTGCCCCCCGCATCCCGCGAGATCAGACCAAACAGCGCGTTTTCCAGAACCGTCAGCCCCGGCGCAAAATCGCCCCCGTCCAGCGGCGCGAACAAATCCCCCAGACAGGCCCGCAATTCAGCCGAATGACTGTGGCGCAGCGTCACGATACGCGCCTTGATATCATCGGAAAATGCCGGGCCAATCTGTTCCGCAGAGATCATGAACTGCACCGTCAGCAGATGCGCCAACTCGTCCAGACTCAGCCCTGCGGCCCCGCTTTTGCGGGTTTTCTCCACCAGTTCGACCGCCACCTCGTAGGTTTTGCTATCCAGTCCCAGATTTCGGAACAACGGATGATCGGTGCCATCCAGCCCAAAGATCTGGCGCAGCATGTCAATCACATCGCGGGTCAGCGTCACCAGATCCTTGTCCAGCCCCAGTTCCCGCATCTTTTTCAGAAACGTGACCTGCCCGGCCAGCAATTGCGGCGTCACCGGCTGGCGTGGCGTGGCAAACAGCAGGTTCTCGGCCACTGGCAGGCCCGGATTGTAAAGGTCAGGGTCAAGGAAATACACATGCCGGTCCAGCCCGGCCTCTTGCACCGCTTGCCTGACTTTCGGGCGCAGTTCGATCAGTTTTCGGGCCAGATCAGGGTGATCGGCCATCGTGAAATTCTGCTCCAGCCCACGCCGGAACAACGCCGTACCGCTGCCCATCCCGTCAATCAGGCGCAGCCACCAGTTGCGCAACTCTCCGGCGCTTTTGAACCCGGCAATCGACGGGTCAAGCCAGTCGGCACTTAGCGCATGGGGGCTGTTCCCGGCACGGATGGCTTCGGCAGAAACGCCCATATCCGCCCCACCAGATAGCGGGCGCAGCTTGATCGGCATTTCCACATTGTCCCTGAATGTGCCCTGAAACATCACCGGGCGGGAACTGGCGTGGCCAATCCTTGTGGCAATCACATCCTGATGCAGCCCCTTCATGTCATGGCCGCTTAGACGGACCATGCCCTTTGTCGGGACCAGTTCGCGGGTCAGAAGGCGGGCCAGCGCGCGCCGGTCCTCTTCGCTGAGCGCGGCAATGGCGATCACCGCTCCGCCGGGCAGGGTCATGGTCATGTCCTCAAGGATCAGCGTGCCATCCCCGTCCCGCACACTTACCCCATCCAGTTCAATATCGCCCTTCAGCGGCGGGATATCATCCGCCTTGCCGTCAAACAGCGCCTTGTCCATCATCCCCGAAGGGGCAAACCGTTCGGCAATCACATCCCAGCGCAGCGACATGTCCTGGGTCTGGTTGTAATAGGTCAACAATTCCTTCCAGGGCGAACTCAGATCCTTATAAGCCGCCAGCGCCGCCACCAGCGCGCCCAGCGTCACCGCCCCCTGCAACACCAGATACCCGCCAATGGAAAAGAAAAAGAACGGGGTAAGCTGGGACATGAAGTTGTTGAGGAACTTCATGAAAAACTTTTTCTGGTAGATTTCAAAGCGGATATCATAAAGCCGCCCCAGCCGGTCGGTGATCACCGCCATCCGGTATCGCCACGCGCCGTGCATGCGCAACGCACTGGCCCCGGCGGCAGTTTCGCCAATCTCGGCGGCCAGGGCGCGCACCTCTTTGATGCGGGTCTTGTTCAGCAGGTTGATCTTGCGCTGCATCCGCGGGATCAGCCAGGCCTGCAACGGGATCAGCGACACCGCCGCCAGCCCGAACCAGAAACTTTGCAAAAACAGGAACGACAGGATGGTGATCATCTGCCCGGCCTGCAACACCGGCTGGCTGATCGCATCGCCCATCAGCCCGCCCATCGGTTCGGATTCAGCCGTGACCATCGACACCAGTTCACCCTGACTGACCCGCTCAAAATAGGGCGGCGGGAACCGCAGGATACGTTCGATCAGCAGATAGCGCAGCCGGCGCAACATACGTTCCGACAAAACGCCCTTCATCGTGTTGATCCGCATCTTCAGCAGACCATGCAGCGCCACCGACAACAAAAATGCAATACACAGCACCCCCAGAAAGGTGATCTGCCCCATGCTGATGCCATAAAATTCAACCGTGCTGCTTTGCGCGCCAATGGCATCGTTGATGATCCGCTTGGGCAATTCCAGCGTCAGATACAGCATCGGAAACAGCGTCGTGGTGACGGCCAGCAGAATCAACTGATCGCGTTTTGAGTGTTTCCAGATAAAGCTGAATAAGGTGCGTTCTATGGCAATGGTCCGCGCGTTTTGAAGTGACAGGGCAGGCATGCGCCCCTGCGGTCGCACCGTATTCCTGTAAACCTAGCTTGCCGGCGCAGGCTTGCCAACACGGGGGCGCAATTGTTTTGTGTCCCCGTGTTGGCAAGCCTGCGCCGGCAAAGGAATTTCACCCCAGCCGTTTACACTGGCCGCGCGAACCCCGTAAACTGCCCCCGAAACGTCCAAAATCAGGGAACAGGTCTTGCCGGATATCGTCGCCTTGGTACTGTTGTTGTTCTGCCTTTTGCAGATCAAACACATGTTCGCCGACTTCTTCCTGCAAACCCGCCGGATGCTTTCGGGGCGCTGCACCTATCTGCATATGGGCCGCGCCCAACACGCAGGCGTACATGCGATCCTGTCGATCCCGGTTTTTCTGGTGATCGGAACCGGTTTTGGCTTTGTCCTTGCGTTGGTGGCCGCCGAATGGGTGGTGCATTTCCACCTTGACTGGGCCAAGGCGCGCTATAGCGAAACACAGGCGCTGACCCCGAACCAGGCCCGGTACTGGCAGGCCTTCGGGATCGATCAGGCGCTGCATCATCTGAGCTATGTGGTCATGGTCTGGGCCTGGGTCTGCTACACCACCTGACCCCAACCCAATTTGCGCCGGATATGCCCGCTACAGCCCGAAACTCCCGTAGGGAATGAACCGCACCGGGTCACCTTTGCGGATATCCATCGCCCCATCGCCCAGTTCAACCAGCCCGTCGGCCCAGCTTAGCCCGCTGATGCGCCCCGACCCTTCCGAGGCAAACACCTCGGCCTGCCCGTTGCGCACACGGGCGCGCAGATATTCGCGCCGCCCCGGTTTTTTGCGTTTCTCGAAACCGGCAGGCAGGTCAAACCCCTGCGGCGCGGCCCAGCCCATTCCGGCCAAAAGGCCCATCGCCGGGCGGGCAAACACCAGCGTACACACCATCGCCGCCACCGGATTTCCCGGCAGGCCGAACACCGGCGTGCCGTCCCACAGCGCCAGCGCCAGTGGCCGCCCCGGTTTGATCGCGATGCGCCATTCCTGCAAGGCCCCCGCCTCTTGCAGCAGGGCCGAAACATGGTCCTCGTCCCCGGCAGATGCCCCGCCCGAAGTCAGGATCACATCCGCCCGTGTCGCGGCATCATCCAGCGCGGCGCGCAGGGTCTCGCGGTCATCAGGGATGCGACCCATATCAATACCCTCGAACCCGAACTTTTCCAGCATGGCCAGCAGCATGGGCCGGTTGGCATCATATATCTTGCCCGGTCCGGCCTCTTGGCCCGGTTCAACCAGTTCATCCCCCGTGGACAGTACCGCCACCTTCAGCGGCAGGTATACCGCAACCTGGGCCAGCCCCACCGCCGACAACAGCGCCAGATCCGCCGGGGTCAGGCGGCGCCCGCCCCTCAGCGCGACCTCGCCGGCCTTTACATCCTCGCCCGCATCGCGCGTGTTAGCCCCCTTTTTCAGCGGCCCGTGAAAGGCGATCCTGTCGGTGCCAACCGTCACATCCTCTTCCATTATGACGGTTTCAATCCCCGGTGGAACCGCCGCCCCAGTCAGAATGCGCAAGGCCTGCCCCGGCGCGACAACCCCGTCAAACGGCACCCCGGCTGCCGCCCGGCCCACCTGCAAGGGCAACACATGCGCGCCCGGCGCAATCCCCCCTGCAAAACCATAACCATCCACCGCCGAATTGGCCTGTGGCGGGTTTGACCGTTTGGCCACCACATCCCCGGCCAGCACCCGGCCCAGCGCGGCCTTCAGTGCCACCGTTTCCCTGCCGATTACCGGGCTAAGGCGCTGTTCCAGAAACCCCAGCGCCTGATCAACCGGGGTCCAGTCCACCCCCGCCGGCAATGCAAAGCAATCGTTGCGCAATGGTGGTGGGGCCAGCGTGGTTTCCCCGGACCCGTCCGGCAAAACCTGCCCTGCCGCCTTATGTTCCTCAGCCAATTATCCAACCCTCCTTTGGTGCCCGGGTGCGTGGCCCCGGCATCCATGCAAACACCCTACAGCCCGACCTCACCCAGTATAAAATCGGCAATCGCCTTTGTATCATCCAGATCAAACACCGGCCTTTTCAGTTCCAACTGACCCGATACATCGCTGGGTACATCACTGGCCACAGCCCGAATACTGTCATCCCCCGGCGCAATCAAATCCTGCCCGGTGGCG
>DAOUPC010000227.1 GCA_030626365.1 Paracoccaceae bacterium | reverse complement strand
TGGTCGACAATTTCCGCATCGAGGATGGCGACCTTCTGGATCTGTATTTTATGGCTGCGCTGGGTATTGCCGTGGTGTTGGCGCTGGGCACCGGGCTGCGATATTCGCTGGTTACCCGTCTGGGTGAGCGGGTGGTGGCCGACATACGCATGGCCGTGTTTGACCGGGTCATCGGGATGAGTCCGCGGTTCTTTGAACAGATTATGACCGGCGAAGTTTTAAGCAGGATAACCACCGATACCACGCTGATTCAGTCGGTTCTGGGGTCATCCGTATCGATTGCGCTGCGTAACCTGCTGATCTTTATCGGTGGGCTGGCGCTGATGCTGCTGACCTCGGCCAAGCTGGCCGGGCTGGTGTTGCTGATCGTTCCGGCCATCATTGTTCCGATTCTGGTGCTGGGCCGGCGGTTGCGGGTGATCAGCCGTGAAAACCAGGACTGGATCGCGGCATCGTCCGGTAACGCCAGCGAGGCGCTGGGCGCGGTACAGACGGTACAGGCCTTTACCCACGAGGCCGGCAGCCGGGCGCGGTTCGCCGAAATAACCGAAACCTCTTACGAGGTGTCGCGCCGCCGTATCCGTATTCGTGCATTGCTGACAGTGATCGTGATCTTTCTGGTGTTCACGGGGATTGTTGGTGTGTTGTGGATGGGTGCGCATGATGTGCGTGCCGGCACCATGACCGAAGGCGCGCTTATTCAGTTCGTGATCTATGCGGTGATGGTGGCAGGCGCGGTTGCCGCCCTGTCCGAAATCTGGAGCGAGCTTCAGCGTGCCGCCGGTGCGACCGAACGTCTGGTGGAACTGCTGCATGCCGTGGATACGGTTCAGGACCCGGCCAGCCCCGTGGCCCTGGCCCGCCCCGTGCGCGGCAAGATCGCCTTTGAAAATGTGTCGTTTCACTATCCCGCCCGCCCTGGGATCATTGCGCTGGATGACATATCATTGACGGTCAACCCCGGTGAAACCGTGGCCTTTGTCGGCCCGTCCGGGGCTGGCAAGACGACGATCATTCAGATGATCCTGCGGTTTTATGATCCCGATCAGGGCCGTATCACGCTGGATGGTGTGCCGCTGGGCGATCTGGTGCGGGATGATTTCCGTGCCTCTGTCGCCCTTGTGCCGCAGGACCCGGTGATCTTTGCCACGTCTGCCCGTGAAAACATCCGCTTTGGTCGTCCCGGTGCCAGTGACGGCGAAGTCGAGGCCGCCGCCACCGCCGCCGCGGCCCATGATTTCATCAGCGCGCTGCCCGAAGGCTATGACAGTTATGTCGGCGAACGGGGTGTGATGCTGTCGGGTGGCCAGAAACAGCGCATTGCCATTGCCCGTGCCATATTGCGCGACGCGCCGGTTCTGCTGCTGGACGAAGCCACCAGCGCGCTGGACGCGGAAAGCGAACGCGCGGTACAGCGCGCGGTTGACGGGCTAAGTGCGGGGCGCACCACGCTGATTGTGGCGCACCGGCTGGCAACGGTGAAAAAGGCAGACCGCATCGTCGTTCTGGATCAGGGGCGCATTGTTGCCACCGGTCCGCATGATCAGTTGGTGGCCGAAGGCGGGCTTTATGCCCGGCTTGCACGGTTGCAGTTTACCGACGGTCTGGCGGACGAATAACGCCGGGTGGCGTAACGTCACCCCATCACGCCGCGACACCTTACCAAGCCTTTGCTTGCGTCGCGGCGTTTTTTTACCCATCCTGTCCCAAATCAAAAGAAAGCCCGAAAACGGGCCTGTCAGGGAGATGATGAGTATGACCTTTGCCGGTATCGAAGATCGCGACGCTGTTGAAAATGAAATGCCGTGGAAAAAACGGGATGTTCCCGCCACGCTTTATAAGTTGCTGGCGCGTACAGCGGCACGGGTTCCCGACAATGACGCGGTCAGCTATCAGATATTTTCTGGCCCCCAGGATAAGGCCGAAACTCTGAGTTGGTCAGAGCTGTTGGGAAAATCCTGTCAGGTCGCCAACATGTTCCGCTCACTTGGGATCGGCGAAAATGATGTGGTCGCCTATATTCTGCCCAACTGCAACGAAACGATCCTGGCCCTGCTGGGCGGGGCGATTGCCGGGATCGTCAACCCGATCAATCCGCTGCTGGAACCTGAACAGATCGCTTCGATATTGCGCGAAACCAACGCCAAGGTGGTGGTTACCCTGCGCCCGTTCCCGAAAACCGATGTGGCCGAAAAGACCGCCGAGGCGGTGCGCCACGCGCCAAACGTGAACACGGTGCTTGAGGTGGACCTGAACCGCTATCTGACGCCGCCTAAATCGTGGATCGTTCCGCTGGTGCGCCCCAAGATGGACAACAAATCCGGGCTGGCCCACGCCGATTACAAGAGCTTTAACAAGGAAATGGCGCGCCATCCCGACACGCTGAACTTTGAGGATTCAACTGGCGATCGGGTGGCCTGTTATTTCCACACCGGCGGCACGACAGGCATGCCCAAGGTGGCGCAGCACACCTATTCCGGCCTGATCTATAACGGTTGGATCGGTGACACGCTGCTTTATACCGAAGATGACAACATCATGTGCCCGCTGCCTTTGTTCCATGTATTTGCCGTGCATGTGATCCTGATGGCGGCGATTGCCAGTGGGGCCCATGTGGTGTTCCCGACCCCGCAGGGGTATCGCGGCGAGGGCGTTTTTGACAATTTCTGGAAGCTGATCGAACGGTGGAACATCACCTTTATGATCACCGTGCCCACGGCCATTTCGGCGCTGATGCAACGCCCGGTCGATGCCGATATCAGCAGTATCAAGACCGCTTTTTCCGGGTCTGCCCCTTTGCCGGTCGAATTGTTCCGCCGCTTTGAAAAGGCAACGGGCGTGGCCATTATCGAAGGCTATGGCCTGACCGAGGCCACGTGCCTTGTGTCCTGCAACCCGGTGGACGGTGAAAAGAAGGTCGGCTCAATCGGTATCACGTTCCCTTATACGGACGTAAAGATTTACAAAGGCACGCCTGATGGCCCGATCGAGGCAGGCGTGGATGAAATTGGTGAAATCTGCATTTCGAATCCGGGCGTTTATGCGGGCCATACCTATACCGAGACGGCCAAGAACGAAGACCTGTTTTACCACGACAAATATCTGCGCACCGGTGATCTGGGGCGCTATGACGGGGATCAGTATCTTTGGATCACCGGGCGGGCCAAGGATCTGATCATTCGCGGCGGGCACAATATTGACCCGGCCGAAATCGAAGAGGCGCTGCTGGGTCACAATGCGGTGGCCTTTGCCGGGGCGATTGGCCAACCGGATGCCCATGCGGGCGAAGTCCCCTGTGCCTTTGTTGAACTGGTTGGCGGGGCCAGCGTCACGCCAGAGGAGTTGTTGGAACATTGCCGCGTGCATGTGCACGAACGCGCGGCACACCCCAAGCATATGACCATCCTTGATGAATTGCCCAAAACCGCCGTTGGCAAGGTGTTCAAGCCGGAATTGCGTAAACAGGCCATCACCCGCGTCTATAACGAGGCGCTGAAAAAGGCCGAGGTGCAGGCACGGGTGGAATCGGTGATCGATGACAAGACACGCGGGCTGGTGGCACGGTTGCGCCGGGGCGGCGCGGACGAAGAGGCCGTGGCCAAAGTGCTGGGTTCGTTCACCCGCCCATGGGAATGGGCCGAGTAAGCGACCCGCGCAGGCACAAATCGTGGACTATGACAGGCTGATCGACGCCGAAACATGGGCGTTCATCCGTGAAACGGCCGCGTCTTACCCCGACGATGCGGTTGATCTGGATATCGCCGGTCAGCGGCGCGTCTATGACACCATGTGCCGGGCCTTTTACCGGGGCTGTCCCGATGGGGTCAGCACCACGGACCGGTCGGCCAATGGCGTGCCTGTCCGGGTCTATTCGGCAGGTCAGCCAACTCGCAGCGTGGTTTATTTTCACGGTGGCGGGTTTGTGGTTGGCGGGCTGGACAGCCATGATGATGTCTGCGCCGAGATATGCGCCCAGACAGGGTATCGCGTGGTGTCGGTTGATTACCGCCTGTCCCCGGAACACAAACATCCGGCAGCTTTTGACGATGCCTGGACGGCCAGCCAATGGGCGGTGGACGAATATGGCGATGATCTGGTTCTGGCCGGGGACAGCGCGGGGGGTAATCTGGCCGCTGCGGTGGCGCATTTCGCCCGGGGGCGGCTGGACCGGGTGTCGGGTCAGGTGCTGATCTATCCCGGTCTGGGGGGCGATATGGATAAGGGGTCGTATATCGAACATGCCCATGCGCCGTTACTGACGCGCGCCGACATCCTGTTTTACCGCGATATTCGCCTGTCGGGCGACGAACCCCGGCAGGACGCCACCTATGCCCCCTTGCAAGACCACGATTTCACGGGCCTGCCCCCCACGGTGATCTTTACCGCCGGTTGCGACCCGCTGCGCGATGACGGGCGCGATTACCGTGACCGGCTGGTCGGTGCCGGGGGTATGGCCCACTGGATCAACGAACCGGGGCTGGTGCATGGCTATTTGCGCGCCCGCACCCATGTCGCCCGCGCCCGCGCCAGTTTTGAGCGGATATCCGTGGCGATTGAGGCACTGGGGCAGGGGATGTGGCCCTATGGCTGAATAGGCCCAGCCCCTGCTAACGCAGGAATGATTTTGCCTTCATCGTG
>DAOUPC010000293.1 GCA_030626365.1 Paracoccaceae bacterium | reverse complement strand
GTTATCGGCAGGCAGTTGATCCGGTCGTCATCGCATCCGCCGAAATTGATGGTGAATGACCCGTCATCTTTGGCTTTTGCCGTGACATTGTTAAAGCTGTAAGCGCCCCGGTCATTTTTCTCAAAAAACCCATCGCCATTGTAGGCGCTGACCGACCAGAACGCATCTATAGGCACGTCCCGCACGCTAACCGAATGGGCTGTGCCCGCGGTGTCCGCGACGCTGCCCACCACGTAAAATGCCGCCTCGCGTGGCAATCCACCCCAGCCAGACGCCGCGCCAACAAGGTGATAAACGGGTTTCACCTGATCGCGCATACCAAAGGCATAAGAGGCGTCCATGCCCAGCTTGGCCACTTCATTCAACGTCGAACGATATGCCGACAACTGATCGAGATCCCAATCGGGGGCCTCAAACGGGCCAGCGCCGCCACCGGAAATTGCCAACCCGTCCTGCGCCGCATTTGCCGCAGCAACATCGGCGTCATCCTGCGGATCGGCAAAGGTGCGCACGATCAGATAGGCATAACGGCTGCCGACATTGTCCACAGTCAGAACATGTTCGCCCGGATCGGTCAGCACGAACATATAGTGATCCTGATTTATCACATGCAGGCTCATATATCGCCCATCAGCGTCTGGCAGTGTAACAGTCGCCGGGTTCTCCAAATCCAGAACCGCCATCGAGTACAGCGTGTCACGATTCATGCGGATGACGGCTTGATCATCCACGGACACCGCCGCGCGAATGTGGGTGAACGTATTCAGCTTGGCCATTTCAAGTACCACACGAATTGCGGCATCGGTTTCTGCCCGTGCAAAATTGTCCAAGTTTACCGGCTCGGCCATGGCCGAACTTCCCACTAGTGCGATAATGGCGGCTGTCATTCGAAACATAACTGTTTCCTTTTCATTAATGTCACAGTTGATTTGACGGCTTTAGCAAGCCAGATGCGTTTCACTATGACACATATCCGTCTGGCAAGTACAATCAAAGATCGAAACACCACCAACCGGGCTGGCCGATAACAGCTTAGGAATGTTCCTCGGCCGCCGTGGCCGCCAGCGCGCGATTATAGGCCTTTAGCGCATCGATATGGAACAACGCGCCGATCAGCCGGGGGGATTCTGGCCCATCCAGCCCGGAAATGACCGGGATATAGGCAATGTCTTGGCGATCAAACATCGGCATCGCGGCCTCAAGGGTTGCCGCCCCTTTGACACATAAATCCTGCTTGATCAGCGCGTTGCAGCGCGTGACCTCGTCCGCGTTCAGTTCATCCGCCATCCGCATCACGGATGAGGCCCGCAACATGGCCAAAAGATAGGCCTGCGGCCCGGCGGCAAGGTGGATACCGCGCCTTTCAAGCTGGGTCAAAAAGAACGACCGATCCACAAGACGCGAGGCCAGCGCGGTGGACATGCTGACCGCGATCATCACGGCCAGCCCGATCTGCCAGTCACCGGTCAGTTCAAACACGATCAGGGTGGTCGATATTGGTGCCCCCAGAACGGCGGCGGCCACCGCCCCCATCCCGGCAAACGCATAAAGCGTATGCGTGCCCGACACATCCGGCAACACCCCCGTCGCCACCATGCCAAAGGCCAGCCCGGTCAGCGCGCCAATCATCAAAGAGGGCGAAAAAACACCGCCCCCCATGCGCCCGCCAATCGTGATGGCAACCGCAATCGTTTTGATAACCGCAAAGACAATCACCTGATTCAACAGGAAATCCCCGCCAAGCGCGGCCCGCGTCGTTTCATAACCAACCCCGATGATATGCGGAAACCCGATCGCCAGCCCACCCAGCATCCCCCCGGCAATCGCCGGGCGTATCCAGCGCGGCAACCCGGTCCGGTCCTGAATGCGGTTGCCAAGGTTCTCGGCCCAGAACACCGAATGCATCAGCAGAACCGCCACCAGACCGCACAACAGGCCCAGCATCAAAAACGCCGGCAGTTCGGCATAGAACTGCAACGCCCCCGGCGTGACCATGGTGAACTCGGCCACGTCGCCAAACTCTAACCGGTTGATCACCGTTCCGGCGACCGAGGCAATGACAATGGGCGCAAAGGCATGCACCGCAAAGTGACGCAGTACCACCTCAAGCGCGAACAGCGCCCCGGCGATGGGGGCGTTGAAACTGGCCGATACGGCCGCCGCCACAGCGCATCCCAACAGATCGCGCCCGGTGATGCCGTCGGCGTGGATACGGTTGGAAACCCAGGTTGAAATGACCCCCGCCAGATGCACCACAGGCCCCTCGCGCCCCGAAGACCCCCCCGAACTAAGCGTAATCAACGAGGCCGCCGCCGAGGCCAGACCGGCGCGCACCTCGACCCGCCCGTCGCGCATGGCCGCGCCCTCGATCACATCGGCAACCGCGCGTGCGCGCCCGTCCGGGGTGAACCGATGCAGGATCAAACCGACCACCAGACCGCCCACAACCGGGATCAGCAGGATCAGATACCACGGCAGGGTTTCGGCAAAGCTGTGCAGGTGGCGCACGTCCCCGGAACCATAAAGTGCCGCCTGCAACGCATTGATACCTTTGCGGAAAAACAACGAGGCAAAGCCGGCGGCAATTCCGATGGCCAGCGCGATAAACCAGAATTGTATCTGGCCGGGGCCACGCCTGCGCAACACATGCCAAACCCCGCCAAGGCCGCCCTGCGCCCGGCTCAGATGGTTCGTCAGAAAAGAATGTGTCGTCTTGGCCATTGGCG
>DAOUPC010000004.1 GCA_030626365.1 Paracoccaceae bacterium | reverse complement strand
TCAGGCCGACGCGCTGATATTTGAACAGTTCCTGCATGGAAATCACGTCGCCCTCCATGCCGGTAATTTCGGTGATCGATGTCATCCGCCGGCTACCATCCTGTAGGCGGCTGACCTGCACGATCAGGTTCACAGCCGAAGAAATCTGACTGCGCATCGCCTTGAGCGGCATTTCGATACCGGCCATGGCGATCATGTTTTCCAGTCGGCTGACCCCATCACGGGCGCTGTTGGCGTGGATTGTGGTCATTGACCCGTCGTGGCCGGTGTTCATGGCCTGCAACATGTCGATCACTTCTTCGCCACGGGTTTCGCCAACGATAATCCGGTCCGGGCGCATCCGCAGGGCGTTTTTCAGACAGTCGCGGGGGGAAACCTCGCCTTTGCCTTCGACGTTTGGCGGGCGGCTTTCCATCCGGCCAACATGGGTCTGCTGAAGCTGGAGTTCGGCCGTGTCTTCGATGGTCAGGATGCGTTCGTTATTGTCGATGAACGAGGACAGCGCGTTCAGCGCCGTGGTTTTGCCCGACCCGGTTCCGCCTGACACGATGATGTTCAGGCGGGTGGCGACGGCGGCCTGCAAAAAAGCGGCCATTTCTTCGGTGAAGGCCCCGAAAGCCACCAGATCGTCGATGCCCAGCTTGTCTTTTTTGAATTTCCGGATGGAAACCAGGCTGCCGTCCACCGCAACCGGGGGAACCATTGCGTTAAAACGCGATCCATCGGCCAGGCGGGCGTCGACATAGGGGTTGGATTCATCAACGCGACGACCCACGGCCGACACGATCTTGTCGATGATCCGCAAAAGGTGCTTTTCATCCTTGAATGTGATGTCGGTCAGTTCCAGGTTGCCGTCGCGTTCCACAAATATCTGCTGTGGGCCGTTGACCAGAATATCGTTGACCGTGTCATCCTGCAAAAGGGTTTCCAGCGGGCCAAGGCCGGTCACTTCGTCATACAGTTCCTTGTTCAGGGTCATTCGGTCATCGCGGTTCAGCACGATTCCCTTTTCCTCAAGAAGTTCACTGGCGATTGTGCTGATTTCGGCGCGCAATTCTGCCTCAGAGGCATGTTCCAGCGCCGCAAGGTTCAGGTTGTCCAAAAGCAAACGGTGCAGTTCGATCTTGATTTCGGCCATGCGCTCTTTGCGCTTGCGTTCCTTGTCCGAGGTTGTCGTCCCGCGGGTACTGTCTGATTTCATTTCCCGGCGCAGGGATGCTGGCGGCTGAGGCTCAGTTGCCGGGCTGTCCGGTTGTACCTCGGCAATATTGCTGACCTTGCGCGGTGCGCCAGGTTTTGCGGCCGCCACCGGGGTTGCGGATGTCTTTTTGTATCTTGAGAACATAATGTTAAGCCCCTGTTTTCGTTAAGCTGCTTCGGCTTCGCTGTTTCCCAGTTCGTGTAACGACTGGGCCAGCTTGGCGATTTCCTTGCGCAGAGGGTTCTTGGCGGCGGACATTGCCAGAGGCATGCCATGATCCCCACCCTGCGTTACCGGCTTGCCGCCATCCGGCAGTTGTAAATCTATTGAAATCCCAAGGCTTTCGGCCATGCGCTTGACCCGGCTTTTGCCGGACATGTCGGTGAATTTCGGCGCGCGGTTCAACGCAAATCGCAGCTTGTTGAACGGCAGATCCTCGGATTGGAGCGCGCGTTTCATCCGCAGTGCATTCTGGGCGGACCGCATGTCCAGTTCCATCGTCGCGAAATAGACATGCGCCGCCTGCAAGACGGTTTCCGACCACATGACCAGCGTTTTGGGCATGTCGATCACCACATAGTCGAAATGGCTGCGCGCCATGTCGATCACCCGCTGGATGTCCTCGGGGGTGATAATATCAAGCGGGATCATGTCGTTCGGCGCGGTCAGTACCTGCATCCGGTCTTCAAAGCTGGTCAATGCCTGGCCAAATATCTCTTCGTCCATGGATTCTGTCTCGGACAGCATTTCGAACACGATTTCGCGGCGTGGCAGGTCAAGATAGGTTGAAACGGTTCCGTGCTGCATATCCAGATCAATCAGGCATACGCTGGGCTGGGACTTTTCCCCAAGCAGGGTCAGTTCCCAGGCAAGGTTGACGGCAAGGGTTGTGGCCCCGGACCCGCCGGCCAGACCGTGAACGACGATCAGTGCGCCGTCTTTTGCACTGCCCGATTTCAGCTGGCTTGCGGTTTGCTGTGGGGCAGGGGGTTCGTTGTCTATCTTGTTCAACCGCTCAATCGCGGACTGAAGTTCCTGCTCGGGCAGCGGGTAGGGCACGAATTCGTCGGCACCCTTGCGCAGCAACTTGTGCAGCGAGGTGGGTGTCACGTCTTCGGCAATCAGGATTACCCGGATCTTGCGTGTCTTGGCCTGTGTGATGATCTCGCTTATCAGAACCAGGTTGTCTTCGTCTTCGCTGTCGATGGCGAGGGCAATGAACTCCAGGCCCTTGGCCTCGGGCTGACTGAAAAACGACAGGGCTTCGGCAAAACCAAGGTCCCCCCAGTTTTCGCCCAGCAGGGTTTCCATGTCTTCGATCAGCAGGTCGAAGTTCTGGACATCACGGCTGACAGTGCAGGCCACGATTGGGCTGTTTTCTGGTTGCGGCGCGGTGCTGCTCATTCCCTTTATCCTCATTGCGGAGGCTTAGCAGGCGGCAGTTGAGGGCAGTGCCCTGTTCTGATCCGTCCTGTGTTTGCCTGCGTGCGACTCGGTTTGGTCGCACGTCACCCATTGAGGATAATTTCGCGGTGAATCTGGGCGATAATTAGGCTAAAAAACCCCAATTGTAGGGAAATTAGCTACGATCACCAGATTTCGGGGTTATTGTTTGTTGGTGAAGCTGCCAGAACTGTTGGATTTGGTCAGGCCGGACTTTGGCACCGCGCTCAGGACGTATTCACGATAGATCACCTGCGCATACTTTCCGTCCATGATGGTCGGGTGGCGTTTCACGAATCCGGTCACTTCGGTCACAGTGCGGCGGTTTTGACGCTCGCGCTCTGGGGTGGCCACCAGGGGTTGGGTTTCGCCAAACGATGCGACGGCCTCCAGTCGCGAACGGCTGATGCCCTGCGCGGAAAGATACCGGACCACGGCGTTTGCACGACGTTTACCTAACCCTTTGTTATAACTTGGCGATCCAACGGCGTCGGTGTGGCCGTATACACGGAACCGTACCTCTGGGAACTGCTTTATCCAGGTGGCCTGAACGTCCAGCGTGGTCCGCGCCTGGGCATCCAGAACGGTGCTGTCGAATTCGAAATTCACCATTGAGGGAACTTCTTCGGCGAACCGGTTGGCCAGGCTGACCGCATAATCGCGCTCGCCATTCATCACCATGGTGTTGTTCATGGTGGCATTGCCAAACGCGCCGCCATCTACCTGATGTCCGGCTTCGTTTGCGCAACCGGCAATCGCAACTGTCAAACCCAGTGCTGCAACAACTTTGTACATCTGCCCGTCCTTCTGCTTAATCCATGACATAGCCATAAGACCCGCTGAAATCTTGTTTCGCTACTTCATTGGCTGCGCGTGATTGTGACTTGTCGGTCCGGGCTACGCGCCCGAACAGGAACAGGTCCTTTTCACTGGGTGGTTTCACCCGGTCTGTTGGTAAAGTCAGTGCCTCGCCCCGGGTCGGAGTGACCAGATGGGCGGTTATGATGATGACCAGTTCGGTCTGGCTGCGCTGATAGTCCGAGCTGCGAAACAGTGCGCCCAGAACCGGCACGTCCCCAAGCCAGGGAAGTTGCGCCGCATTATCCAGAAACTCGTCCTCGATCAGGCCGGCAATGGCAAAGCTTTCACCGTCGCGCATTTCAACCGTGGTTGACGTTTCGCGGCGGGTAAAGGCCGAAACCGAAAACCCGTTGACCGAAATCGAATTGGTCGGGTCGATCGCCGACACGGCCGCGCTCAGCTCAAGATTGATGATGTCGCCGTCAACCACCCGTGGAATGAACTTGAGTTCGATACCGAAGGGTTTGTATTCAACGCTGATTGTTCCGCGTTCCTGGGAAACCGGGATCGGATATTCGCCGCCGGCCAGAAAGGTGGCCTCTTGCCCGGAAAGGGCCGAAAGGTTCGGTTCCGCCAGGGTGCGCACGACGCCTTTTTGCTCCAGCGCCTCCAGTAGCAGGCCAACCTGCACCGATCCGGCATTAAAGCCGAACAAAACCGCGCCGACGTTGTCGTTGGCAAATGGGATGTTACCGCCCATGGCGTTGCCCAGGGCCCCTTGGTTGTTCAGGGTGCCGGTGCCGCCGTTGACGCCAAAGCTGCCGCCGCCGTTAAAGCCCAGTGACACGCTAAGTGATTTGGACACAGAACGCTGCATTTCCGCAAAGCGTACCTTCAGCATGACCTGCTGAACCCCGCCCACGCTCATCAGGTTGGACACCCGGTCCGGGGCGTAACGCTCGGCCAGGTCCAGCGCCCTTTGCAGGCGTTGCGAGCTGGAAACAGTGCCTGACAGCACAATGCCGTCATTGGCGGTGCGCACTTCGATTTTTTCACCGGGCAGGATCTGGCGCAGCCGTTCCTTGAACTCGGTTACATCGGCGGCCACTTTGACCTCGACGTTGGTAATCAGTCGCCCGGAGCCGTCCAGCAGGGTCAGTGTTGTAATGCCGGGTGATTTACCCAGCACGTAAATGGTTCGGTCCGATAGGGACGAGATATCGGCAATGCCGGGGTTGGCGATGCTGAGTTCCGCAAAGGGAACGTCGCTTTCTACCACAACGGCCCGATTCATGGGCACGTCCAGCGTGGCCTCGGTGCCCTTCTTTACAACCCGTAACTCTTCGGCATTTACGCCGGGTGCCACAGGGAAAGTTACGATGGCCAGTCCCAATAGGGCAGCCTTCATCCATTGATTAGTCAACATGTGACCTGCCTTTCCGATCACGCCTCATTATCGGGTCTAGTCGCCCGGATTTCATACACTGTGCGCCAAATAGGATTCTTTTGCAAGAATCAATGGTTTCCGACCTGCTCCTTATGTGGATAAGTGGCAACAATGCACAACGGGCCGTGTCATCGACACGGCCCGCATAGCTGGTAATAATTTGAAATTGCATCAGTTTGTGCAAGGGATCGGAATGTTCACGACCTCGGCACCGCGGCGGGTGCGGATGGTGCAAACCCTTTCTTCGGCCCTTTCCGGGGCGGCCTCGACGGCCCCCAGTCCCAACAGTGATCGCTGGTTGACCTCGATTGCCGAGGCAACCGTGTCGTCGCCGACACCGACCAGTGCCAGTGACAGGCGTCCGGTGGTCTGTGCCTGGGCCAGGGCGGCCACCTGTTCTGGGCGAACGGCAACAGTTATCGTGCGGGCGATTACGGTGCCATCAACGTCTCCGCCGGCGCTTTGGTCGATAGCGATCAGTTTCACAGCTGTTTCGATCAGGCGGGTAAGATTACCATTCGCACCTTCGACCGCACCGCGAAGGCTGCCGGTCCAGTACACATCAACGTGGTCACCGGGGCGCAGAAAACCAGATACGCCCGATGCGACGTCCACCCGGATTGCAAAGGCGCGCATTCCGCGTTCAAGTTGCGATGTCAGGCCGGCATCTTCGCCGGGGCTGGTCACCTTGATGGCCATGATGGCCTCGTCTTTTTCCATGGAACGCAGAACGAAACGTGGCTTGGCATTGTCCGATGGGAACAGAATTTCGATATCGGTAAAGGCACCTTCGGGAATGGCATCTTCGGGCCAGCGTACTTTTCGCACGGCGTCGGCATCCAGTGCCTCGCCGTACCGCAGCGTGTGCGCGGCAATATAAACGTCAACTGTCGGGACAACCAGATCCCTTGCCTGGCGCTCTTTGGCCAATTCATTCTGATAGGCCGAGATATAGTTCTTTGCCATCATCACAGCCCCGCCAGCCAGGGCGATTCCGACGATCAGCACCAATCCAAAAACCGCGCGCATAACAATACCTTTCTTTGCTCGAGAACCACCAACCGTTGGGTGGGAAAATGGGCACGGTGGCTTTTGCCACCTTTGCATCACTTTTCTAAACGTGAATTGTGTCTATTTCGGGGTCGCCAGGAAGGCGGATTACCGCCTTCCTGACATTGTCTATTCTCAGTCTTCTATCGCTTTGGTGGCAAGGTAAGTACCTGTCTTGCTACCTAATCCGCCGGTGGCGGTTTCAAGTGATGAAAAGGCTGCACCGGCAAGTGCGACCACAGCAGCGGTCAGCACAACCCAGTCAACAGTTACAGCACCGTCTTCTTTGCGTTTGAAGTTTAAAATATGTTTTAACATGGCATCCTCTTTTCTCTGGCAGCTGTTTCAGAGGCAAAAGGCCCCGCCTTTGAAAAAGACGAGGCCCCGCGTAGTACTGTCAGATGGTGGCGTTTAGGCCAGTAGACCTTAGAGGCCGTCTGTAGGTGCCTTACCGGAGATGTAGGTACCGGTCGAAGCCGTCAGGCCAGTCGCGCCAGTCTCGATCGAGGTGTAGGCAGCACCGGCCAGGGCAACAACAGCAGCGGTCAGAACGACCCAGTCAACTGTTACGGCGCCGTCTTCGTCTTTGCGGAAGTTTTTGAAAAATTTGATCATTGTTTGTCCCTCCAAAGGATCAATTGGTTATATAACCGCGTCGTCTGTCGAAACCGTTTCTCTCATACTGTCGGTTCGTGTCCGTCGTGGTATGCAGCTATATAGTCGGGTCGCGGTGGCAAGAATTGGGCCGAAAAGGGGATTTGTTTGCCTAATTTTAATCTTTGGGGAATTTCACTGTAACCATAAGATAAAAAACGATTATTATTTTTTAATGACTTTTTGCCTTTGGGAAACCGATGCAAAATCGTGCCAATTGTGGCGAAAACGCCAATATTCAGGCCGTTTTATGGGTGCTTTTCACCGGATTTTATGGGATTCGTTAAAAAAAACGTACTGAGGCAAGCAGATGATACTGCGCATTATGAATATCGCCCTGCTGGGGCTGGTTCTGGCATTGCCTGACCTGTCCGCTGCTGGCCCGCCCGCGCCCTATGCCCCGTTCGAGGCCAAGCGCATTCGCGCCCCGGCACCGGGAAGCAGGCCCCGTATTACCGTACAGATTGATCCGGCCAGCGTCGCGCGCAAGGCAAAGCCGGCACCAAAGACTGCTGAAGCAGGCCCCGACGAACCAGAGGGGGGCACGGCTGGCGTCGCGTCGCCCGGTCGGTATGCATGGTTCTGGGAAAAGGTATCCCCCTCGTTGGAAAAAACCGGGCCGGGCCGGTTGGACGACGCACTTTCGGTTTTGAACGGGTCGGGGAAGGTTGGCGCCCCGCGCCTTCAGGCCTTGCAGGACATCGCCCGCGCCCGTGGCGTTCCGATCCTGCTTTCGACCATTGGCACCAACGTGTCGCCCGCGCTGGTGCTGGCGGTGATATCGGTTGAATCGGCTGGCAAGGCGGATGCGGTCAGCGGGGCGGGGGCGTCCGGGCTGATGCAACTGATGCCAGCCACGGCGTCACGGTTTGGCGTGACCGACAGCCTTGAACCCGATGACAACATTGCAGGGGGGGTCAAATACCTGGATTTCCTGATGCAGGAATTTGACAACGACCCGATACTGGTTCTGGCCGGGTATAATGCGGGCGAGGGATCGGTGCGCAACCATCAGGGTGTGCCGCCCTATGCCGAAACCCGCGATTATGTGCCCAAGGTGCTGGCGGCATTCCAGGTGGCGCGCGGGTTATGCACGACGCCACCGGAACTGATTACGGATGGTTGTGTCTTTGCTGCGATGAATTAAACGATCGTGGCGTCGGTCGCGGCAACCATGTCTTCGCGTGTGACGCCGGGGGCCAGTTCCTGAATGTGCAGCCCCTTGTGGGTGACATCCAGCACGCCCAGATTGGTGATGATCCGGTCAACAACGCCCTTGCCGGTCAGCGGCAGGGTACATTCCTTAAGGATCTTGCTGGCCCCGTGTTTGTTGGTGTGATCCATGACCACCACCACACGGCCCACGCCGGCCACCAGATCCATCGCCCCGCCCATGCCTTTGACCAGCTTGCCGGGAATCATCCAGTTGGCCAGATCGCCATTTTCGGCCACTTCCATCGCGCCAAGGATCGCCATTGCAATCTTGCCGCCCCGGATCATGCCGAAACTTTGCGCGCTATCAAAATAGGCGGTCTGGGGCAGTTCGGTGATGGTTTGCTTGCCCGCATTGATCAGGTCGGCGTCTTCGTCGCCCTCAACCGGGAACGGGCCCATGCCCAGCATGCCGTTTTCCGATTGCAGCGTTACCTCGATCCCTTCGGGGATATGGTTTGAAACCAGCGTCGGAATACCGATGCCCAGATTCACATACCAGCCATCTTCCAGTTCCAGTGCCGCGCGTGCGGCCATTTGGTTATGATCCCACATGTTCGTTCTCCTTATGCCGCTGGCCGCGTTGTGCGTTGTTCGATACGCTTTTCATGCTGCCCCTGAATAAGGCGGTTCACATAGATGCCGGGCAGGTGGATCGAATCCGGGTCAAGCGACCCGGTTGGTACGATCTCTTCCACCTCGACCACACAGACCTTGCCGCACATCGCGGCGGGCGGGTTGAAATTGCGTGCTGTCTTGCGGAACACCAGATTGCCGGTTTCATCGGCTTTCCATGCCTTGACGATACTAAGGTCGGCAACGATGCCTTCCTCAAGGATATATGTCTCGCCGTTAAAGTCTTTGTGTTCCTTGCCATCAGCGATCACCGTGCCGACGCCGGTTTTGGTGTAGAAACCCGGGATGCCACAGCCACCGGCGCGCATCCGTTCGGCCAGCGTGCCCTGCGGGTTGAATTCAAGCTCCAGTTCTCCTGACAGGTACTGACGCATGAATTCGGCATTTTCGCCCACATAAGAGCTAAGCATCTTTTTGACCTGTTTGGTCTGCAACAGGATGCCGATCCCGAAATCATCGACGCCTGCGTTGTTCGAGGCAAACGTCAGATCCTTGGTGCCTGCGTCCCTGATGGCATTCAGCAGCAATTCGGGAATGCCGCACAGGCCAAACCCGCCTGCCGCGATCAACATGCCATCGTGAAGCAGCCCGTCGAGCGCCTCTGTGGCATTGGCATAGACTTTTTTCATGGATGATCCCTTCCCAATCCGGTGCTGTCCGGTATTGCGTTGCTTTTGCCGCTGCGCAGCATCAGAGTCAATCAATCCGGGGTGGGTAGGGTATTAATACCTGTCTGTTCCTGCGGCTACTTCGCCGCAGGTTTTTTGGCTGCCGGTTTCTTTGTCGCTTTCTTGGCCGGGGCCTTTTTGGTGGCGGCCTTTTTCTTTGGTGCGGCCTTCTTTTTGGCCGGGGCCTTTTTGCGCCCACCCTTTTTGGCGGCCTTTTCGGCAATCAACTGCACCGCCATATCCATCGTTACATCGCCCGGTTCCGTGCCTTTGGGAATCGTGGCATTAACCTTTTCCCACTTCACATACGGCCCATAACGCCCTTCCATCACACTAACCGGTCCGCCGCTTTCGGGATGTTCGCCCAGTTCGTGCAATGGCTTTGCCGCCGTGCGCCCACGTCCCGGACCCTTGGCGCGTTTTTCCGCAATCACTTCAACCGCGCGGTTCATGCCGATGGTGAAAACTTCCTCGATGTCCGGGATATTGGCATAAAGCTTGGCCTCTTTGCCCGCTTCATCAACGGTGGTGTGCAAAACATAAGGTCCAAACCGCCCCAGATTGGTGTGAACGCTTCCCCCTTCCGGGTGATCGCCGACAAAGCGGGGCAGGGACAACAACGTTACCGCCTTCTCCAAGGTCATATCGTCTTTTGACCAGCCCTTGGGCAGTGATGCACGTGGTGGTTTTTTGACTTCTTCGGTTGGCTCACCGCGCTGGACATAGGGACCAAACCGGCCGGACTTTAGCGAAATCTCATCGCCTGCATCTTCGCCCAGAACCCGTTCACCACCCTCGGCGGCGTCCCCGGCAATGGGGCGGGTATAGCGGCATTCAGGATAGTTGCCGCACCCGACAAACCCGCCGGTCCGTGAGGTTTTCAGATGTAGGCTCCCGGCACCACATTTGGGGCAGATGCGCGGGTCGGTCCCGTCTTCGCGGGGCGGGTACAGTTGTGGGGCCAGGGCGGCGTCCAGTACGTCCAGCACCTGGGTGATGCGCAATTCGGACGTTTCGGCGATGGCGGTGGAAAAGTCGGTCCAGAACCGGGCCAGCACGGTTTTGTAATTGCGGTTGCCGGCGCTGACATCATCCAACTGGCTTTCCAGATCGGCGGTAAAGTCATAGCCGACATACTGGCGAAAGAAGTTCAGCAGAAAGATGGTGACAATCCGGCCCTTGTCCTCGGGGATCAGGCGGTTTTTGTCCTTGCGCACATATTCGCGGTCCTGAATCGTCGTGACGATGCTGGCATAGGTCGATGGGCGTCCGATGCCCAGTTCTTCCATGCGCTTGACCAGCGTCGCCTCGGTATAGCGGGGCGGGGGCTGGGTGAAGTGCTGTTCGGGGGTGACGGACCGCTTGTCGGCGGCTTCGCCCTGCATGATTTGCGGCAGGCGCTTGTCGTCATCACCGACGGCGGTGTCGTCGCGCCCTTCTTCATAGATCCGCAGGAAACCGTCAAACAGAACCACCTGACCGGTGGCGCGCAGGCCGACCTGTTCGTCGGCACTGGTGATATCGACCGTGGTGCGTTCCAGCCGCGCGCCTTCCATCTGGCAGGCCAGCGTGCGTTTCCAGATCAGATCATACAGTTTGCGCTGATCGGGTTCGGACAGTTTGATGCCCGCCGCGTCGCGGGTCATGTCGGTGGGGCGGATACATTCATGCGCTTCCTGCGCATTCTTGGCCTTGTTCTTGTAAATGCGCGGGCTGGAGGGCACGTATTCGGCACCATAGCGATCCTTGATCGCGTCGCGCGCGGCGATGACCGCCTCGGGGGCCATATCGATGCCGTCGGTCCGCATATAGGTAATATGTCCGGCCTCATAAAGGCGCTGGGCGGTGCTCATGGTCTGGCGGGCACCCATGCCGAATTTGCGCGATGCCTCTTGTTGCAGGGTCGAGGTCATGAAGGGCGCAGAGGGGTTGCGGCTGGCGGGTTTGGCCACCACCGAAGTCACGCTCAGATCGCGGCTGTTGATGGCCTGCACGGCCAGTTCTGCGGCTGTTTCGTTCTCGATATCGAATTTGGTCAGCTTGTTACCGGCCAGCGAGGTCAGGCGTGCCTCGTATTCCTGGCCGCGCGGGGTGGTGATGTTGGCGGCCACGGACCAGTATTCGCGCGGGGTGAATGCCTCGATCTCCATCTCTCGTTCGACGATCAGGCGCAGACAGACCGATTGCACCCGACCTGCCGACTTGGCACCGGGCAGCTTGCGCCACAAAACCGGGGACAGGTTGAAACCCACCAGATAGTCCAGCGCGCGCCGGGCCAGATAGGCATCGACCAATGGCTGGTCGACCTGGCGCGGGTTTTTCATTGCCTCGGTGACGGCGGATTTGGTGATGGCGTTGAACACCACGCGGGAAACCGGGGTGTCTTTCTTGATCACCTTGCGCTTGCGCAGGGCCTCTTCCAGGTGCCAGCTGATTGCCTCGCCTTCGCGGTCGGGGTCGGTTGCGAGGATCAGTTCGTTATCATCTGCCAGGGCGTCGGCGATGGCCTTGACGTGTTTGCGGCTGTCGTACCCGATTTCCCATTTCATGTCGAAATCGTTGTCGGTATCGACCGATCCATCCTTAGGCGGAAGATCGCGCACGTGCCCGTAAGAGGCCAAAACGGTAAAGCCGGGGCCAAGGTATTTTTCGATGGTTTTTGCTTTGGCCGGGGATTCTACAACAACTACGGGCATTTAACTGATTACCTCTTGCGGGATGTGCGGCGATCTATGGGCGCGCAAGATGTGAGGCACAAGGGCCGATTGTCAATGCACCAGATTCCGGGGTAGGAACAACCCTGTGATCCGGGCGGTTTTTATGTGCTTTGAGCGGGTGGAACAATGCCTGCTTCGGGCAGGGGGGATAGATGCGGTTCGTTATTTTGTTGCTGGCGCTGATCGCGGCGGGGCCGGGTTTTGCGCAAAGCTGGCAGGAACCGGCGCGCGGGACCACAACCCGCAAGGCGCTGATGGATGCGGTCCGCCCGCATGCCATGTGGTTGCTGGGATCACCGATCGAGTTCGTGGTTGGCGAATTGCGCCAGTCCGGCAATCTGGCCTATGGCGCACTTTACCCACAGCGGCCGGGCGGAGCCGAGATAGATTTGACCATGACACCCGGCTATCAACGCGGAGACCTGGACCCGGATTCGATGGATGGGGTGGCGATGCAGGTGCTGTATTACAAATCCGGTCAGACCTGGGTGGCGGTCGAATGGTCGCTTGGGGCCCAGGATGTGTGGTTTGCCTATGCGCCGATCTGTGCGGTCTGGCGCAAGGTGATCCCAGAGGCCTGCGCAGGGCTGTAACGCAATTGGGGCAGGTGTCGCAGGGTGTTACCTGCCCGCGCCGGTCAATTCGCCAACGCCAGCAACCCGCCGGGGTGGCGTTCGATCTTGCCGTCCAGTTCCAGATCCGTCAGCACCGGGCCAACGTGGCCGGCCGATGTGGACAGGTCGCGAATCAACTGATCTTCGGCGATGGGCGAGGGGCCAAGCCGGGACAGGATCTGGCGGTGCAGGGCGGCGGTCTGTTTCAGGCTGCGTTTCTGGGGTGGCGGTGGCGTTAGACCGGCCAGCAGGTCGGGCTGTGGGGACGGGGCCACAGGTGACGGGGGGGGAACCGGAAGGGCGGCAATCACATCTTCTGCGTTGAGAACCAGTTGCGCGCCGTCGCGGATAAGCATGTTACATCCGGCAGCGCGCGCATCGAACGGGTGGCCGGGCACCGCCAATACATCCCGCCCCTGATCAAGTGCGTCGCGCGCGGTGATCAGGCTGCCGGATTTTGCCGCGGCCTCGACCACCACCACGGCCTGCGCCAGGCCGGATATGATTCGGTTGCGGCTGGGAAAATGCCGGGCTTGCGGGGCTGTGCGCATGGGTTGTTCGGACACACGCAGCCCCTGACGCGCAATATCGCGTGCCAGATTGGTGTTTTCCGACGGATAAATCACATCGACCCCCCCGGCCATCACCGCAATCGTCCCGGTTTTCAACGAGGCCAGATGTGCCGCCGTGTCCACGCCACGCGCAAGGCCCGAGGCAATGACAAAACCCGCCGCGCCCAGATCATGGGCCAGCGCACGGGCCATACGGGTTCCCAGCGACGAGGCATTGCGCGCCCCGACAAGGGCAATCACCGGCCGCGACAAAAGCGAGGGATCGCCAATGGCCCATAACAGGGGCGGGGCATCTGCAATTTTGGACAGCCAGTCAGGA
Organism: Paracoccaceae bacterium; assembly: GCA_030626365.1. Taxonomy (GTDB): domain Bacteria; phylum Pseudomonadota; class Alphaproteobacteria; order Rhodobacterales; family Rhodobacteraceae; genus NVQY01. The sequence goes on along the minus strand of DAOUPC010000004.1, from coordinate 9,187 downwards.
TAATCATGCGCGCCAAGGCACAAAAGCCGCGCACCTGCGGCTTTTGCGACCTTGATTTCAGCGTCAATCACACCGGATGGGCATATTTCATAGCCCGCGATCCCGGCGTTGCGCGCCACTTCAGGCAGCGCGGCCAGCGCATTCTGCGCCGTCCCATGTTCACGCAGCATCCGGTGAAACGTAGCAACACCAACCCTGCGGGAACGCAACAGACGAAGCCACGAAAACCGATCTTCTTCCGTGGTGGGTGGGAGTGGGGGGTGAGTGGAAGAATGTAGGTCTTCGGTCATCCGTGGCTCCGCCTGCTTGCAGAACAGGTGTAGCCTTGTCACGGTTAACAGGTGATGAACCGCTGCAAATTTTCTAAGATTTTTACCAAACCTGTCGAATTCGGGTTAACGGCCCGCACCCCGGGCCGGCAAAACCCCTGGGCCGGCAAAAGGGGGCGCACGTCATAAGGGGCCGTCATGGTTTATGCTCTCCCGGCCCTTTTGCGCGCCTCAGGATCAGCCCCAATCGGTCAAAGCTGCCACGAATCCCGTCCGCCTCTGATTTTGCGAAAAATGCGTCCAGTTCGGGCCAGACCCGAACAGCTTTGTCCAGAACCGGATCTGCCCCGTCTACATATAGCCCTGCTTTGATCATGACTTCTGATTGTTCGTATGCGCCCAGATATCGCCGGGTTTCAGCAATCATTGCATTCTCGGTGTCACTGGCAACATCCGGCAGGCACCGGGATACGGACCGGCCAACATCGATGGCCGGAAAGCGCCCGCGTTCGGCGATATCGCGACTTAGCACAACATGCCCGTCCAGAACCCCGCGCAGGATATCGGCAACCGGTTCATCCATGTCCGACCCCGCAACCAGGACGCTGAAAATTGCCGTAATATCCCCCTGATCCCGGGTTCCTGGCCCCGCCCTTTCGCACAATGCGGTAATCAGCGGCGTGACGGATGGCGGATAGCCCCGCAAGGCGGGTGCCTCGCCAGAGGCAACGGCAATTTCACGATGTGCCTCGGCGAACCGGGTAATCGAATCAGCCAGAAACAAGACGCTTTTCCCGGCGTTGCGAAAGTGTTCCGCCACCGACATGGCAGCCCAGGCGCAACGCCGGCGGGTCAGGGCGGACTGATCAGAGGTCGCCGCAATCACAACGGCCCGCTTCATCCCCTCGGGGCCAAGCACACGGGTGACAAATTCGTTCACTTCCCGGCCACGTTCCCCGATCAGGCCAACCACCACCACATCGGCCTGCATATGCACGGCCAGTTGCGCCAGCAACATTGATTTACCAACCCCGGACCCGGCAAAAAGGCCGATTCGCTGCCCTTTGGAAATAGGCAGGACCGTGTTCAGGATCGCCAGTCCTGTTGTCAAACGCTTGCCAAGTGCGCGCCGCTCAACCGCAGGCGGAGGGGGGGCCACCACCTCATGCGTTGCGGTCCCGCGGGCAAGCGGTTTGCCGTCCAGGGGGGCACCGTAAGGGTCAATGACGCGCCCGACCCAGGCAGCACAAGGCGCAAATTCGGGTGTCCCGCGTAATATGACGGGATCGCCAATTGCCACGCCATCCGGTGCAGTATCTGGCAACATATTTACCAGGCCATTGAAAACCTGAAGAATTTCACCCCTAAGCGGGCTGCCGGGGCTGCGTCGAAGGGATACCTGGTCACCGATTCGTACCGTGTCGGCAAGCCCGGAAACCTGGATGATCCCTGCCGTGACCCCCGCCACCCGACCCATAGGGTGGGCCAGCTTTTTCTGTTCCAACTCACTTTTCAGCGCATTCAGGCCCTGATGCATTGTCTGTGTCTCCGTTTGTTTTCTGAAACTGTTTCTAAAGGAATCAGGGTTAAGCCTTGGTTGAAATTATTCGAGGGAGAAGCCCCGATGTTCACAGACCTGAATGTCTTTCGAACGGCGCATGCGCTGGCGGTCCATGCTGGTAAACACCAGGCGGTTGTCGCGCAGAACATGGCAAATGCCGACACACCCGGATACCGGGCGCGTGAAATTGCATCGTTTGACCAGATGCTGGAGGTTGCTGATACCGGCAACGCAATGCGTGCCAGCCGTGCCCGGCACCTTAACGGTGCGCCCGGTGGTGGGCCGCAATGGGAAATAACCAGCCCGGCGGCTGCCGCGGACCCCAACGGGAATACCGTGTCTATAGAGAAAGAGATGCTTAAAGGGGTCGAGATCAGGCGTCAGCATGATCAGGCACTGGCCATCTACAAATCCTCTCTGACCATTCTGCGCACCAGTCTTGGCCGCGCATAAGGAGGAGGAGAAACAAACATGAGCGAATTTTCAAAATCCCTTTCGGTTTCGTCCAGCGCGCTTGCGGCCCAGGCCACCCGTTTGCGTCACGTCTCTGAAAATATCTCGCATTCGGACACACCCGGATATCGGCGCAAGACGGTTTCGTTCGAGGCCGTGCGCGGTGTCAGGGGGGGCGCGGAACAAGTGCGCGTCGGTCGCGTTCAGCTGGACCAAAGTAATCTGACCCGCATGTATGATCCGGCGCACCCGCTGGCCGATGAAACCGGCCATTACGCCGGGTCAAATGTCGATCTGATGATCGAAATCGCTGACGCCAGAGAGGCCCAGCGCAGTTACGAGGCCAACCTTAAAATGTTTGATCAGGCCCGGCAAATGTCGTCGGCCCTGTTGGACCTACTCAGAAAATAAAGGAAATCCAGAATGGATATTCGCAGTTTAACCGCCCCCCAAGGGTATACCGCCGCCCGCCCGGCCACGCAGCCCGGATCACTGGGGGCCGAATCGCTGGGTGACAGCGCCGAAAACGGGCTAAAGTCGCTCGCCGCAAATTTTGCCGAAACGTTGCAACAAGGTGAAAATGCCGCCCTTGCATCAATGACCGGTGATGCCGATCCGCATGCCCTGGTGCAGGCGCTTGCGCAAACGGAACTGGCCGTGGAAACCGCGATTACCGTGCGTAACAAGGTGGTCGAGGCCTATCAGGAAATCCTGAGGATGCCGGTCTGATATGTTAAGCGAAGGGGTGTTCTTTGATACCATGCGCCAGGGGTTATGGACCGCTGTCATAGTCTCGATGCCAATCCTGAGCGTGGCACTGATCACCGGACTGACCGTTGGTCTTTTTCAGGCGCTGACCAGCATTCAGGAAATGACCCTGACATTTGTTCCCAAACTGGCCGCAATTGTCATCGTTTTCTGGGTGTCCATGGGGTTCATGACCCAATCGCTGGTCGCGTTCTTTAATATTCAGATTCTCCCTTTAATTGCCGGAGGTTAATGATGGAAGCTGCAACGTATGTAACTGTGTCCCGCCAGTCCGGGCTGATGAATGAAATGCAGATCATTGCCAATAATATCGCCAACTCTGCAACGACGGGATACCGGCAAGAGGGTTTGATTTTTTCGGAATTCATCGACTCGGCACCGGGCAGGTCATCCTTGTCGTTGTCCCGTGCGCAGATTCACAACACCTCGATGGCGCAGGGCACATTGACCCAAACCAATGGTTCTTTCGATTTCGCGATCGAGGGAGAGGGCTTTTTCCTTGTTGAAACACCGTCCGGAGAGCGCCTGACCCGCGCCGGAAATTTTGCCCCCAGCCCCGAAGGTGATCTGGTCACCATGGACGGCTATCGTGTTCTGGATAGGGGTGGTTCGCCCGTGTTTGTGCCCGGATCGGCGGAAAAGGTCAGTGTCGCCAGTGATGGGACCATAAGTGCAAATGGTCAGCCTCTTGGCCAGATCGGGCTTTACATGCCAACGGACCCAATCGGAATGGTTCGTGAGGGTGGTGTCATGTTTCGGGCCGATGCCGGTGCAGAACCAATTGAAAATGCACAGATTTTACAGGGCTTTCTGGAAGGGTCGAATGTGAACCCGATCTCTCAGTTGGCCCGGATGATCGAAGTCCAGCGGTCTTATGAAATGGGTCAGAGTTTTCTGGAAACCGAAGACGAGCGTATTCGTAACGCCGTTAAAACCCTGATCCGCTGAAACAACCAAAGGAGACGCCCATGCGCGCCCTGAAAATTGCTGCAACCGGAATGAGCGCACAGCAGATGCGTGTTGAAACCATTGCCAACAACCTCGCGAATATGAATACCACCGGCTACAACGCCCGGCGGGCCGAATTTTCGGATCTGCACTATCAACAGGCCTCGCGGCCCGGCACGGTAAGCGCCTCGGACGGGACCCTTTTGCCGACCGGTGTTCAACTTGGCCTGGGGGTGCGTCCGGCGGCCGTATCCGTACATCTTGCCCAGGGCGCACTGGCGGCTACCGGAAACGATCTGGACCTGGCCATTGAAGGGCGTGGTTATCTTGAGGTGACGCTGCCGTCGGGGCGAACGGCCTATACCCGAGACGGCAGCCTTAAACGGTCCGGCGAAGGGCTGATCGTTACATCAGATGGCCATGCGGTTGCCCCCGAAATCGTTATTCCGTCCGACGTGCGCAGTATTTCGGTTAACGCGGCCGGCGAGGTGTACGCCTATTTTGACGATGCTGCCGAAGGCCAGATTCTGGGCCAGTTCGACCTGGCCGGGTTCACCAATGCCAAAGGGCTTGAGGCGCTGGGCGGCAATCTTTTTGCCGAAACCGAGGCATCCGGCCCGGCCCTTTTGTCCACCCCGGGCGAGGACGGGTTGGGCATGCTGCGCCAGGGCTATCTTGAATCCAGTTCGGTTGATGCCGTGCGCGAAGTGACCGAATTGATCGAGGCCCAGCGTGGTTATGAAATGAACGCCAAAGTGATTTCCGCCGCCGATCAGATGATGGCCGCAACGACGCAGGTGCGGTGATGAAAAGCCTGTTTTTTCTTCTGACCTTTCTGGCCGCCTCGACAGCATATGCCGAAGTGATTGTTCCGGTCAGGACGATCCGGGCCAGGGAAATAATACGTTCAGAAGACCTGATCGAGAAAATGGTCACTATAAACGGGGCCCTTTCAAACCTGACAGAGATCATCGGGCAAGAGGCACGGATTGCCCTTTATGCCGGCCGTCCAATCCGGCCGGGCGATGTTGGCCCCCCCGCCATCATAAGCCGCAACGATTTGGTAACGCTTATATTTTCCAGGGGCCCCTTGCGCATTGCCACCGAAGGCCGGGCTTTGGCGCGCGGGGCCGTTGGTGACACCGTGCGGGCGATGAACATGGCCTCTCGCGTGGTCGTGACGGGTGAAATTTTGGCCAATGGCGCAATCGAGGTTCAGTAATGTATCAACATCATCATCTTAAAATCGTCTTGTCGGTGCTTGTGATCCTGGGGGCCTGTGGGCGTGCCGATCATATCGGAAAACCGCCCAGCTTCACCCCGAATGCCGAATCGCCCGAGCACGTCGCAATGTTGTTTCCGGGGCTGGCGATGCATACGCAGGCGCAGCGTTCGGTTGACCAGTCTTCGCTGTGGAGCGGTGGGCGTGAATCGCTTTTGGGTGATCGCCGGGCGATGCAAAAGGGCGATATTCTGACGGTTGTCATAGAAATTGACGAAAAGGCCGAAATCTCAAACGACACGACGCGTTCACGTGATGGGTCCGAATCCCTTGGGGTTCCTCAGCTTTTCGGCCTGCCGCAGCGGTTGGATGAAAAACTGCCCATCGGGGCCACGATGACTGATGCTGTGGAACTGAATTCAAAAAGTCAGAGTTCGGGCAGCGGGTCGGTTAAGCGCAAAGAGAAACTGACATTGCGGGTGGCCGTTACGGTCATTGATGTGCTTCCCAATGGGGTTTTGTCCATCTCGGGGTCACAGGAATTGCGGGTCAATTTCGAAATGCGCGAACTATTGGTTTCCGGTTTTGTGCGCCCCGAGGATATCGCCCGCCAGAACGAAATTACCTATGACAAAATTGCCTCTGCCCGGGTTTCCTATGGTGGGCGCGGGCAAATCACCGACGTACAGCAACCGCGTTATGGACAGCAGATCCTGGATGCGATTCTGCCATTTTGAAGGCCTGATATGTTTGCTAAAATTCTCCCTTTGATCTTCCTTCTTATTGGTATTGGCGGCGGCATCGGTGCCGGATTTTTTCTGGTGCCGGAATCCAACCCCTCTTTGGAGTACGCGGAACACACCACCAGCGCCGCCCCCGTCATGGCGAAAGATTCGCATGGGAACCTGATCGATTCTTCGGCGAGTGAATTCGTAAAGATGAGCAACCAGTTCGTTATTCCGGTTGTCAGCAATGACAGGGTCGAAGCGTTGGTTGTTGTTACGCTGAACCTTGAGGCGCGCAGCGGCGTTAAGGATGATATATATTCACGCGAACCAAAATTGCGTGACGCATTTCTGCGGGTTCTGTTTGATCACGCAAATATGGGCGGGTTTCACGGCACATTTACAAGTGCGGATACGCTGGATCTGTTGCGCTCTGCTTTGTTGGAAGTTGCCCAGAACGAAATCGGGCCGGGTATTCTGGATGTGCTGATCGTCGATATTCTTCGCCAGGATACATAGGCTGACGGGGGGCTGCCTGCCGGGAAAACGATGCTGCTGGCGGGGCTGGCCCTGGTGGTTTTTTTGGTTTTGCTTGGGTGCAGGTGTGTTCACCTATTGCGGTTTTGGCACCACAAGGCCGACAATCGGCCCCATGTTGAAACCTGCATCGTGACGGGCCAGCGCGGGCGCATAAAGACGCGAGATATTACCGTCAAAATACAAGGCATTGGGCAGGCCCAGCGCATCGCGGAACAGGCTGGCGAAATCGTGAAAGGTGACCACATTGTGCGATATGGCAAAGACCGCGCGGGTGCCGTCTGTGTTGGTGGCGACCCCGTTGCGTATATAACGCGAGGTGCTGTTCGCCAGAAACCGGGGGTGCAGTGCGCCGTCGATAACCAGCATCGGACCGGACTGGGTGGCATAGGTGCAGTCGGGTGCGCGTTTGATATAGGCCAGCGTTTCGATCACGTCGGCGCGATTCGGGCGGATGCAGAACACGCCGTTGGGCAGCATCCCAAAGTTGCCGGGGCCTTTGTTGGGCACCACGCGCATCACCTCGGTTCCGTTTTCGACATAATGACCAACCGGCGCGCGGTTGGCGTGGTACATGCCGGCGTTCATCGCAAAGGCCAGTTTCAGGCCCCGCGCCGCAAGCATCGTATCGACCGACCGGAATTGGCCAAGGGTATTACCATCTGGCCCGTTCAGAAACAGACGCAGGTCGGCCCGCGAGGTATCGATTTGACACAAGGTATAACGATTGCCGTCAAATTCGGTATCCCGGCAGTCCTGCGCGGTTGCACCTGTGGCAAGTGACGCCGCCAGCAAGATCAGAACCAGCCGCCGCATCGCCGGTTATTCCTCGAGGTCCTGACGCACCGTATCCTGCGCCAACATCCGACGCGTATCGTCCATACGGTCAAAGGTTTCATCCAGTCGGAACCGCAGGTCCGGGGCATATTTCAGCGACAGTTTCTTCGAGATGGCGTGCCGTAACTCTCCCTTGTTGCGGGCCAGAAGCTTCAGCACCTCGTCCTGTCCCTTGCCACCAAGAGGCAGCACATAGGCGGTGGCAATGCGCAGATCGGGCGAGGTGCGCACTTCGCCCACGGTAATGGACATGCGGTTAAGGTCAGGGTCATGCACATCGCCACGCGCCAGCACATCCGACAGCGCGCGTCGTATGGTTTCACCGACACGCAACTGACGCTGCGAGGGACCGGGACCATCGTGGAATTTGTTATTAGCCATAAGATTGATCTACGCCTTAAGGCGGGCTTTGCCAAGCGGGCCGGGACCGGGTAATCAGCAATTAAGCAACGTAATTGAAAAGGCGGCACGATGACACATAAACCGGGGATAGTCGTGACAGGGGCATCGGGGCGCATGGGCCAGATGCTGATCGGGCTGATAAACGCAAGTGAACACGCGAATCTGGTTGGCGCTGTCGAGCGATCTGGCCATGAATGGGTCGGGCAGGACATCGGCACCGCGATGGGCGGCGCCGGGGTTGGCGTGACAGTGACCGACCAGCCGCTGGATGCCTTTGCACAAGCGCAGGCAATCATTGATTTCACCACGCCCGAGGCAACGCTTGGGTTTGCCGCGCTGGCGGCGCAGGCCCGCGCGGTACATGTGATCGGCACCACCGGCATGAGCGCGGAGCAGATTGCGCGGCTGAAACCTGCGGCACGTCACGCGGCGATTGTCAGGGCCGGGAATATGTCGCTGGGGGTGAACCTGCTGGTGCAACTGACCCGCAAGGTGGCGGCGGCGCTGGACGAAGATTTCGACATTGAGGTGATCGAGGCGCACCATAATCAAAAGGTCGATGCGCCCTCGGGGACGGCGCTTATGCTGGGGGAGGCGGCCGCCGAGGGGCGTGGCGTTTCGTTGGATGATGCCGCTGACCGGGGCCGCGATGGCCTGACCGGCGCGCGCGTGCGCGGGCATATCGGGTTTTCCGCCATTCGTGGCGGCGATATTGTGGGTGAGCATGATGTGATGTTTGCCGCGCCCGGCGAACGGGTTATCCTGCGCCATCTTGCCACCGACAGGGCCGTATTTGCCCGCGGCGCGCTAAAGGCGGCGCTGTGGGGGCTGGATAAGGCACCGGGGGAATATGATATGATGGATGTGCTGGGCCTTTAGGATCTGAATAAACCCTTAAGAACGCTCTGGCCTATCCACGTTCGGGCATTTTGAAAAAATGCCCGCCCCCGCCCGCCCCACGGCGGAGGCTTTGCAACGGTGCATCTGATTGATCTGTAATCTGTTTCCCGCAGCGCCGTGAACTTGGCGGTCGGAACACAGGCCCCCACCCGGGCGGGGGCTAACATTTTTTCAAACCACATGGGTGCTGACCCTTAGGAACCGCCGAACCGGTCCATCAGCTTTTGCATCGACGTGCGGGCGTCTGTTTTCTGGCTGACTTCCGGGGTGGGCGGATTTTCCTGCGCTTTTTTTGGTGTCTTTGCCTTGGCTGGCGTGTGGTCGCGCTGGGGCGTGGTGCGCAGGGCGACGGCGTTCATGAACTTGCCGCCATCGTCAGACACAAGGTGCGCGGCCCCGTCCGAAATACCCCACAGCAAATCCGAGAGCCAATCGGCGTCGGCACGGGCGAAATCGTGCAGCACAAAACCCGCGACCAGTTCTTTTCGGCCCGGATGGCCAATGCCCAGCCGAACCCGTGCGTATTGCTGGCCAATATGCGCATGCATCGATCGCAGGCCGTTAT
>DAOUPC010000291.1 GCA_030626365.1 Paracoccaceae bacterium | reverse complement strand
GTTCGGCCCCTGTCTGTACCAGCGATGTGCTGGACGGTGATGCCACACATATGTTTTCGTCCGGTTCGGCCCCGGTTGCCATTGGTGACGTGACCAGCGGCGAGGGCACGCAGATGTTTTCATCCGGTTCGGCCCCGGTTGCCAGCAGCGACGCGACCAGCGGCGAGCGTACCGAGATGTTCTCTTCTGGCAGCTAAGCCTTTGGTGAATATATGAAGTTGGAAACGGGGCGTTCACAATGACGCCATTTGAAAGAGAAAATCAAATGTCAAATGTCATACAGCTGAACGTTCCGTCCCAGCGTCAAAGCCTTGGCGCCCGCCGCTCGGCGTTAATTGCCAGCTTTGCACAACACCGCCGCTTTGGGGATGATGTGTTCTGGCTTAAGGAAAATGCGGAACTTTTGAACATCCTGGAATGTACGGGGATGCGTCTGGAAACCGATGCGCTGGCCCCTCATGGCGGGTTCTATGCCCAGGTTGAAAAACGGCTGGGGTTCTTTCCTCAATATTACCGGTTTTTGTTGTCGATATGTCTGGATCTTGAGGATCTGGGGATGGAGGGCACCAAGGCCGAATCCCTGTGCCACTGGGTTGCCCGCGAAGGGTTGGCCGATGCCGAATTGTCCGACCTTCAGCGCGCCGAGGCGCGCCGCCTTATGCAGCGACGCGGGATTGACCCGTTGCCGGATGACACCGGGCTGATCAACCGGCTGCATAATTTCATCGACCGCTCAGAAACCTTTGCCATGCCCAACAAAAAGGCGGCGTATGAACTGACCCATATCGTGTTCTACCTGTCTGAATACGGGCGGCGTGACCCACACCTGTCCCCGGCGGCGATCACCAGCCTGGAATTTGCCGGAATCCTTGCCTATCTGGACCAGAATGCCGACCTTTTGGCGGAAATCTGCGTGGCGTTGCGCTATGGCGGGGTCACGCCTTCGGACATATGGGAGGGCTGGCTGGAGCGCGAGGTCCACCGGTTTGGCGTTACCAGCGGGGCCCATGTCAGCACGCAGGACGAATACCACGACTATTTTGTCTGTAACTGGCTGATGTCCGTGTCGGGGCGCGACGCCTTTTTCAAAGAGGCTGGGTATGAAAGCATGGCGTTCCATCGCGCCAACCCCACTGGCGGGCCGCTGCGCGAGATGTCCCAGACGATGTTTCAGCTAGAGGATCAGCGCAGCAGTGACTGGCAGGTCATGCGCGGCCATGTCGAGGATGCCCTAAGCGAGGTCGGTTATGAAATCCTGACCGAGGCACAGGCCAGCAGCGACAAATTCGAAGCCTTCTTTGCCGGGTTCGCCCGCACCGGATTGCGCGGGGTCGCCTTGTGAACGGTATGCGCACAGCCGGGGTCGGCGCGGGGCTGGCGATTATCTATACCGTGCTGATTTCCTGCGCCGATGCGATCACCAAACTGATTGCGGGGGGTTATGGCGCGCCGCAATTATTCGCGCTGTCGGGGCTGATTGTGGTTGGATTAAGCGTTCTGGCAGACCGCCACCCCAGCCAGCGGCGTGGGTTGGCCACCTGTGCCCCGCGCGCCATGGCGGTGCGGTCGGGGGCCACAGTGCTGGCGGCGGTGTCATTCTTTTATGCGTTCCGCCATCTGCCCTTTGCCGAGGTGTTTTTGTTCATCGGGCTGATGCCGATTCTGGCCGGGCTGATGTCGGGGCTGATCCTGCGCGAACATGTGCGCCCTGCTGCCTGGGTGGCGCTGATGGCGGGGTTTATCGGCATCCTGTGTTTGTTCCCCAATGGGCTGGCGGCGGTATCGCCGGGCCATATGTGGGCCGTGTCGGCCGCCGTATTCGGCACCCTGTCGATGGTCATGGCACGTTACATAGGGCGCTTTGAAAACAATGCGTTAGCGCAGGTCTTTTATCCAAATCTGGCGATCTTTGTCTGCATGGCGCTGGCCTTGCCGTTTGTCTGGAAACCGATGCCGATGGGGGACCTGATGTGGGTTGGGGCCTATGCCGCCCTGTTGTTTGGTGCGCGCTGGTTATTGGTGGTGGCGTTGCGATTGCTGGCCGCCTATGCGGTGACGCCACTGATGAACCTGCAATTTGTCTGGATGGTGGTGCTGGGGGCGGTATTCTTTGGCGAATATCCGGCCCCGGGCACCTATCTGGGGGTGGGGATTATCATTGGAAGCGGGCTGTTTCTGGTCTGGGACCAGTTCGCGCCAGCGCCGGGCACCCGTCTTTTGCCAGGTGGGCCAAACCTGGCATCCAGGTTCAAGACAGGACCGTAATATGTTGCTTTACATGGAAAATGACGTTCCACACCCGCAGGATGCCGTGGCGTTCGGGTTGTTGATGGTAAACTTTGCGCCGATCAGTTCCTCAGAAAAATCAATCACTGCGTTTTCCAGAAACGGCAGCGAAACGGTATCCACAACCACCTTTTGACCTTGTCCCTCAAGCACCAGATCGTCGGTGCCCGGCGCGTCCAGCGCGATTTCATACTGGAACCCGGAACATCCGCCCCCCTCAACGGCGATGCGCAGGGCCTGGCCCTGATCTGCGGCGCCGATTTCGGCCAGGCGGGCAAAGGCGCGCTCGGTAACTTTGGGGGGCAATTTCATATGTGCGCTCCGGTTGGTTCAGTGTGCGGTTTCAATGACGGGCAGGGTGCAATATAGAAACTCTGATGACACCCGACAAGGACTGGATGCACATGCGCGCGTCATATGCCACTGATCCGTCTGCCAGCAGGGGCCGGCTGGTGGACGAAGAAGAAAGCCATTTCCGTTCGTGTTTTCAACGCGACCGCGACCGGATCATTCACGCCAGCGCG
>DAOUPC010000065.1 GCA_030626365.1 Paracoccaceae bacterium | reverse complement strand
GCGCCGCATATCGCCGGATTCTTAACCTTGGCTTTACCGATGCGTTTCGCGCGCGGGTGCCCGGCCCCGGCCATTATTCATTCTGGGACTATCAGGCAGGGGCCTGGAACCGCAACGACGGCATCCGTATCGATCATTTCCTGCTGACCCCACAAGCCGCCGACCTGCTGGACGAGGTCCATATCGATTCAGAAATACGCGGCTATGAAAGGCCCTCGGACCACGTCCCGGTCTGCATAAACCTTGATATCTGAAATCTTGGATTCGGGGGGCGGTCAGGCCGTCACATCAAACCCATATATCCAGTCGAACTGACGAAGCATCCTTTCAGATGCCACCGCCCCGCCCAACCGCAGCGCCAGATGTGCGGCAAACCGCGCCGGACCGGGGCGCATATGATATTTCCAGGCATTGCCATTGGCCGCGCCTATCACCCGCACAACCCGGTCGCGCCGCGCCGCCTGATAGGCCGCCAGCCCCGCCTGCCCCGGGCCCAAACGCGCAAGGCAATCGCCCAGAACCCAGGCATCTTCCAGGGCCATATTGGCCCCCTGCGCCATGAATGGCAGCGTCGGATGCGCCGCGTCGCCCAGTATGGCCACCCCCGGAGCATGCCAATTCGCCGCCACGGGATGGCGGAACAGCCCCCACAGGCCCACCTCGTCCACCTGCGCCAGCAACGCCGCAGCCTGCCCGCCGAACCCGGCAAAGGCAGCCCTAAGGTTGGCCGGGTCATCGCGATGGTGCCATCCCTCATCCGTCCAGCCGGTGCGTTCCTGCACTGCCACCAGATTGACCTGCGCGCCACCGCGCAACGGATAGCACACCAGATGTCGCCCCGGCCCCATGAACACCTGCGCCGCGAATTCCAGCCCGACATCATTGGGCACCACCGCGCGCCAGGCCACCTGCCCGGTAAAAAACGGCGTATCCGCCCCATTCAGCGCGCCCCTTGTGCGCGAATGAAGCCCGTCCGCCCCAACCACCAGATCGGCCCCAATGGTTGTGCCATTACTCAGATGAACAACCGGGCCAGCGCCCGAATCGGGTTCGACCCGCCCGACCTTTTGCAACAGACGCACCTGCACGCCCGCCTGTCGTGCCGCATCGCCAAGCAAATCAACCAGATCCGCGCGATGAACAAAGTAATAAGCCTGATCCGGGGCCAGTCGGGCCAGATCCAGCCGCAGCACCTGTGCCCCCCGGGCATGATCGCGCAGCACCACCGCCGCGCCGCGCACCGCATCGTGCGCCAGCGCCCCCTCAAGCCCAAGCGCGCGCAACACGGCCACGCCATTCGGGCTGATCTGTAACCCGGCCCCTACCTCGGTGATGGTTTGTGACTGTTCCAGAACCGTAACATCGGCCCCGTGCCGGCGCAGGCACAGCGCCGCCACCAGCCCGCCAATCCCGCCGCCCACAACGACAATTTTTTGCCCGCTCAGTTTCATATCACCCTGTCCATGGGCCATTGGTAAAGCAAAAGCGCCAGAGAGAACCATCCCCGGCGCTTGTTCTATTGTCGCAGTCAAACACAGTTTCAGGCAACCCTGACCCTAGTCGTCTCGGTGTACTTTTTCGCGCCGCTCGTGGCGTTCTTGTGCCTCAAGGCTAAGCGTGGCAATCGGGCGCGCGTCCAGCCGCTTTAGCGAAATCGGCTCTCCGGTGACATCGCAATAGCCATACTCGCCCTCGTCAACACGGCGCAGGGCCGCGTCGATCTTGCTGACCAGTTTGCGGGCGCGATCCCTTGTGCGCAATTCCAGCGCCCGGTCGGTTTCTTCACTGGCGCGGTCGGCCACATCGGGAATATTGCGTGTTCCGTCCTGCAGTGCCTCGATCATGTCGCGGCTGCCTGCCAGCAGTTCCTGTTTCCAACTTGTCAGCTTGCGCCGGAAATATTCAAGCTGCTTGTCATTCATGAAAGGTTCATCTGTGGCCGGGCGGTAGTCATCCGGCAGAAAAACTTCCTGCTTCATTTCAGCTCCCTTGGGTTGACCGGCAACGTCCGTCATATAGCTTCTCCAGACATGCGGCCCCCTCTGTCGCAGCGTTTATCCGAGGCATTTCATATTGTCACTACACAATAGTGGCTGTCGTAGGGTAAAAGCGCGGCCAGCGCGCCGCGGGCGTGATCCATGCAGAAAAAGGTTAGAAGAACATGAAATTTCAGGGCACCAGCGAATATGTGGCCACCGACGATCTGACCATCGCCGTTAACGCATCCGTCACATTGGAACGTCCCCTGCTGGTCAAAGGCGAACCGGGCACAGGCAAAACCGAACTGGCACGCCAGGTGGCAAAGGCCCTGGGGCTGAAGATGATCGAGTGGAACATCAAATCCACCACCCGCGCCCAGCAGGGCCTATATGAATATGACGCCGTATCACGCCTGCGCGACAGCCAACTGGGCGAAGAGCGGGTGCATGATGTGGCCAACTACATCAAAAAGGGCAAGCTGTGGCAGGCATTCGAGGCCGGCGAAAAGGTGGTTCTGCTGATCGACGAGATCGACAAGGCCGACATCGAATTTCCCAATGACCTGCTGCAAGAGCTGGATAAGATGGAGTTCTTTGTCTACGAGACCGGCGAAACCGTCGTCGCCCGCCACCGGCCGGTGATCATCATCACCTCGAACAACGAAAAGGAACTGCCGGATGCGTTCCTGCGCCGCTGTTTCTTTCACTATATCCGCTTTCCGGACGAGGCAACGATGCGCAAGATCGTCGATGTGCATCATCCCGACATCAAGGAAACCCTTTTGACCACCGCGCTGACCCAGTTCTATGAACTGCGTGAAACCGCCGGGTTGAAGAAAAAGCCATCCACATCCGAAGTTCTGGACTGGCTGAAACTGTTGCTGGCCGAAGATCTGACCGCCGAGGACCTGAAACGCGATGGGGCCAATGCCCTGCCGAAACTGCATGGTGCGCTGCTCAAGAACGAACAGGATGTGCATCTGTTTGAACGTCTTGCGTTCATGGCACGTGGCCAGCGTTAGGCAGAATAAAGATCACAATGTGGCATGGGCGGTTCCCTGCGGGCCGCCCTTTTTGTTAAAACACAGGGGTAAATTGCACCTTGGCCACATTCCTGCCCGATTTTCACCCCAAAAATGCCCCGAACCGATTTTAGCTTGAGCGGACCGTCCCCGTCTGCCACCGTGGAACTCATGTCAATAAAACCCACCATCCATATCCGCGCGCTGCGCCCCGATGACCGGCCCCAATGGGCCGAAATGTGGGGCGATTACCTGACCTATTATGAAACCTCGGTTCCGGATGATGTTTATGACAGCACCTTTGCCCGGTTGCTAAGCGGTGATGACCACGAATTTCACGCCCTGGTGGCCGAGGTTGACGGGCAACTGGTTGGCCTGACCCATTACCTGTTCCACCGCCACGCCTGGAAAATCGAAAACGTCTGTTACCAGCAAGACCTCTTTGCCCGACCTGAAACCCGTGGCACCGGGGTTGGCCGCGCCCTGATCGAGGCCGTCTATAAGGCCGCCGACGACAATGGCACGCCGGCAGTTTACTGGCTGACCCAGGATTTCAACACCACGGCCCGGCAGCTTTATGACCGCATCGCGGTCCAAACCCCGTTTATCAGGTATAATCGCTAATGATCCGTCCTGCCCTGTTCATACTGGCACTGGGCCTGGCCGGCTGTGGCGACGCGCCGCGCGACGACACACCCACCCGTGCGCAGATTTCCGACAGCACCCTACCGCCGATGAAATCCTTTGCCACACCGCGCCCCGCCGCCCCGATACAGTCCAACGCCAATATTGCCGCCGATTTTCTGGACCTGCATTTTCAACTGGAAAGCGGGCGCGCATTGCCGGTCTTTACCCGGTTTGAAACCCCGATCACCGTCCGCATCACCGGCAGCCCCCCACCCAGCCTGTCGTCGGACCTGCGCCGCCTTCTGGGCCGCCTTAACCGCGAGGCGGGCATCAATATATCGCAGGTTTCCGGGGGAACGACGGCCAACATCACCATTCAGGCCGTCAGTCGCGCCGATATCCGCCGCACCCTGCCCCAGGCGGCCTGTTTTGTCGTCCCCAATGTAACCAGCCTGGAAGAATTCCGCCGTGAACGCCGCCGGCCCAAAACCAACTGGTCATTGCTGCGCAACCGCAGCACGCTGGCCATCTTCCTGCCCTATGACGCCAGCCCGCAAGAGGTGCGCGATTGCCTGCACGAAGAACTGGCCCAGGCGATCGGCCCGCTGAACGACCTGTACCGCCTGCCCGATTCGGTGTTTAACGACGACAATGTGCATACCGTGCTGACCGGGTTTGACATGCTGATCCTGCGCGCCAGCTATGCGCCCGAGCTGCAAAACGGGATGAACCGCGAACAGGTCGCCGCGCGCCTTCCGT
This sequence comes from Paracoccaceae bacterium, assembly GCA_030626365.1. GTDB lineage: Bacteria > Pseudomonadota > Alphaproteobacteria > Rhodobacterales > Rhodobacteraceae > NVQY01. The sequence goes on along the minus strand of DAOUPC010000065.1, from coordinate 6,548 downwards.
CCATCCTCGCACGGATGAACCCGCGGGGGGGGGCGATACCGGCCCGCACGATCCAGCCCACCCCGCGCGGCTGGACCGATGCCGTGCAAACCGCGCTTGGCCCCGGTGCCGACCCCTCAAGCCGCCGCGCCGCCGCCAACACCGCCGCACGAATCGCCCAGACACAAGGGTGGCAGGATCACCGGCGCGCCTTTAGCCACTATATGCTGGGGCGGATGCTTCAGTCGCAGGACCCGGATTTGGCGCAAAGACATTACACCAGCGCGATGCATTTCCTTTCCCGCACCCCCGGCACCGATCTGCACCGCGCCTATGTCACCACCCAGATGGCCGCCTATGCCATTTCGCGTGGTGACGGGGCAGCCGCCCTGCGCCAGATCCGTCCCATGCTGGATGTTGCCGCCCGTGCCGAGAATGCCGCCCTTTTGTCAACGCTGATGCTGTTGCAGGTCGAGGCACTGGAACTGAGCGGACAACATGACAAAGCACGCGCCGTCAGGCTGGACAGTCTGGGGTGGGCAAGATACGGCTTTGGTTCGGACTGGGCAGTGCGGGCCAAGATGCAGGAAATCTCGGCGCTAAGCCCGCTAACTTCTACGGGCGGATGACAACATGATCGTTATTGCGGCTGCGCTGATCGGGGCACTTCTGGGTGGGCTGACGGCCAAAAAACGCGGCGGCGCGGGGGCCGATATTGCCCAGTACGCCACCAGTTTCGCCATTGCCTTTGCCCTGATCGGGTTGATTGCCACGGTCGTGATCCACCGCATGGCGGTCTAGACGCATGTTCCTGCCGTTCTTTGAAAACCTGCGCAAAGCCTCTGTTCCGGTGTCTCTGCGCGAATACCTGACCTTTCTTGAGGCCATAAAATCCGGTCTTGCCACCTATGACGCCGAGGCATTCTATTACCTTGCCCGCCTCTCTATGGTGAAGGACGAACGCAACATCGATAAATTCGACCGCGCCTTTGCCGCCAGCTTTAAGGGGCTTGAGGACATCGGCCTTGAATCGGTGCTTGAGGCGGTGGATGTCCCTGCCGACTGGCTGGAAAAGATGGCCGAAAAGCACCTGTCAGACGAAGAAAAGGCCGAGATCGAGGCCATGGGTGGCTTTGAAAAGCTGATGGAAACCCTGAAAGAGCGCCTGAAGGAACAGGAAAAACGCCATCAGGGGGGCTCAAAATGGGTCGGCACGGCGGGCACCTCGCCGTTCGGGGCCTATGGGTACAATCCCGAAGGCGTGCGCATCGGCCAGAAAGAGGGCCGCCATGGCCGAGCGGTCAAGGTATGGGATAAACGTGAATTCAAGAACCTTGATGACACGGTCGAACTGGGCACGCGCAACATCAAGGTGGCGCTGAAACGCCTGCGTCGCTGGGCCCGCGAGGGGGCGCAGGACGAACTGGACCTTGACGGCACCATCAAGGCCACGGCCGAACACGGCTATCTTGATGTGAAAACCCGCCCCGAGCGGCGCAATGCGGTCAAGGTGCTGCTGTTTCTTGATGTGGGTGGGTCAATGGACCCGCATATCAAGGTGGTCGAGGAACTGTTTTCCGCCGCACGGACCGAGTTCAAGCATATGGAATACTTCTATTTCCATAACTGCCTTTACGACGGGGTCTGGCGTGACAATTCCCGGCGCTGGGATGCACAGACACCGATGCACGAGGTGCTGCGCACCTATGGGCCGGATTACAAATGCATCTTTGTCGGGGACGCCAGCATGTCCCCCTATGAGATCGCCTATCCGGGCGGGGCCAACGAACACTGGAACGCCGAATCCGGTCAGGTGTGGCTGGCCCGCGCACGCGAACAATGGGCGTCGAACCTGTGGATCAACCCGGTGCCGGAAAAGTACTGGGAATACACCCATTCGATCAGCATGATCCGCGAGATTTTTGAGGGCTCGATGGTGCCAATGACCCTTGCAGGGCTGGCCAGCGGCATGCGTGATCTGACGCGCTAGGGCGCTTGACACGGCGGACTGGGGGGCTAGCCTGATCTGATGTCAAACGCACCCATCACCAATATTGATCTGGCCGCCTTTACGGCTGATCCCTATCCCATTCTGGCCGAAATGCGCGCGCGCGCGCCGATCACCTATGTGCCGCAACTGGGGGCCACGCTGTTCACCCGGCGCGATGACATCCACATGCAGGAAAAACGCACCGGGGTGTTTTCATCCGTGCAGCCAGACGGGTTGATGACCCGGTTGATGGGCGAAAACATGATGCGCAAGGAAGGCGATGCACATCAGCAGGAACGCCGTGCCCTATTTGCGGTCCTTAGCCCGCGCACGGTTCAGGATCATTGGAAACCGATCTTTCAAACTGCGGCAACTACGGTCATTAACAACCTGATCCCACAGGGAAAATGTGATCTGGTTCGTGACTTTGCCATGCCCGTATCAGCCGAGGCATTGAAGGCCGTAACCGGGCTTATCAACATGACAGCGCAGGAAATGGACGATTCCAGCCAGGCCATGATCGATGGCTGTTCCAATTATGCCGGTGACAAGAAAACCGAGGCCCGCTGCAATCGTGCCACCGCCCTGATTGATGCCCATATCGACGCCCGCCTGCCTGTGGTTACGGCCACCCCGGACCTTTCGGCCCTTTCGGCGCAACGCGCGGCAGGGATTAGCATGGACAGCATCCGCGCCAACATCAAGCTGATCATCTCGGGCGGGCAGAACGAACCGCGCGATGCCATCGCCGGCGCCATCTGGGCCTTGCTGCGCCACCCGCAACAGCTCGATAAAATCCGGGCCGGGACCGCCACCTATCAGGATGCCTTTGCCGAATACGCCCGCTGGATATCGCCGATCGGCATGTCACCGCGTCTGGTTGCGCGCGCCGATACGGTTCAAGGCATCACCTTTGCCCCCGGCGACCGGGTGTTTTTCATGTTTGGGTCTGCCTGCCGTGATCCTGCACATTTCGACCAACCGGACAGCTTTGACATCACCCGCAACACACAACCGGCGATCAGCTTTGGCGCCGGGCCACATTTCTGTGCCGGGGCCGCCGTCGCGCGCTGTCTGATCACCGAAATTGCATTACCTTTGGCCTTTAAGAACCTGAAAAACCTGTCCATTTCAGAACCTGCACCTTTTACCGGATGGGCCTTTCGTGGCCCCGTTTCGGTACCGGTCACCTGGGACCCGGAATAAGCCCCAAACCGACAAAGCGCCCTTTTGCCCCCTTGCCCCTTTGCTCACAACGCCCCATATCAATCAGATGCTAAAATTAACCCCAATCCTGCTGGCAATCCTTTATGCCATTGTGATGTATCGCTTTTCCGTCTGGCGAACCCATCGTGATCTGGATGCAAAATCAACCGAACTGGTTGATCCCCGCCTAAAGGCGCTGACCGACCGGTTGGCGCGGGCGCTCGATGTGGCGCGAATCCCGGTCTATATCTATGAAATCGACCCGGTGAACGGGTTGGCGGCCCCGGATGGGCGGATATTCATAACCCGTGGATTTTACCGCAAATTTCAGCAGGGCGAGGTGACAGGCGAAGAAATGGCCTCGGTCATCGCGCACGAGTTGGGCCATGTGGCACTGGGCCACACGCGCCGCCGGATGATCGACTTTTCCGGCCAGAATGCGCTGCGCACGGCGCTGGTCATGGTACTGGGCCGCTTTGTGCCGGTGATTGGCGTGTGGATCGCCAATATGCTGACCTCTCTGCTGGCGGCGCGCCTGTCGCGTGGGGATGAATTCGAGGCAGACGCATATGCCGCCGCCCTGCTAAGCAAAGCGGGGATCGGCATGGGACCGCAGAAAAGCCTGTTTGCCAAGCTTGAAAAGCTCACCCAGGCACGCGCGGGCATGGCCCCGGCCTGGCTGATGAGCCACCCCACGACAGATGAGAGGGTCGCGGCGCTGGAAAAGCTGGAAAAACGCTGGAATACAAAGGCCTAAGGGACAGGTTTTACCCCAGCGCCTTACCCAGGCGCGGCAGACGGGCCTTTTTCATTAACCCGCGCATCTCCCAAATATCGCCGGACAGGCGGTTCGCCTCGGCCAGAACCTGCGCCCCGACGGTTTGCATGCCCGCCGCATCCTTTAGCCACAGCCCATAAAGAAAGCCGTCCGGGTCAACCCGCTGCAATCCTTGTTCTGCCAGATCACGGCGGGGAAAATCCTTTGCGTTCATGGTGATGATCGCATCAGCTGATCCAGAAACCGCGACTGCCAGCACATGAATATCCGCCGGGTCCGGCAGCCACAAACGCCGTTCAAGCCCCAGCGCGGGTGGGTGTTCCGCATGGGGCCAATCGGCCCGCAAAAGGGCGATTTCACCCATCGCTTGCGTGTGCCCAAGGGGGCCAAGTTTTATGGATGCACGGCGCCATTCCTCAAGGATACGCGCCGACCACAGCGGCGTGAAATGACCCAGCCGGGCCGCGCCCAGCAACATCGCACGCATCACCGTGGGGAACAGAACACAGGTGTCCAGAACCGCCTTCACAGCCGGAAAAACAGCGCCTTGAGATAACCGCTTTCGGCCAGTTGCACCAATTGCGGATGGTCCGGCCCGGCATAGCCGGTGTGGATCAGTTGCGCCGCGCGCCCTGCACGGCCAATACCCCGCACCGAGGCATTGCGGAACCGTTTCAGGTCCACCGCATGAGAACAGGAACACAAAACCAGATAGCCCCCCGGCGCCACCAGAGGGGCCGCCAGCCGGGCCAGCCGTTCATAAGCCCGCAACCCCGCCTCCATCGCCTTTTTGCTGGGCGCAAAGGCTGGCGGGTCGCAGATCACCACGTCAAACACGGCCCCCTCGCCCTGCAAGGCGGCCAGAACGTCAAACGCATCACCACCCCGTGTATCAAACTGCCCGGCAACACCGCTGGCGGTGGCCCCCTGACGGGCCAGTTCCAGCGCCGGGGCAGATCCATCCACCGCAAGGGCCGATCCGGCCCCACCGGTCAGCGCGGCCAGGGCAAACCCGCCCACATGCGAAAACATATCCAGTACCCGCGCGCCGTTTCCGGCCAATCGTGCGGCAAAGGCATGGTTCGGGCGCTGATCAAAGAACAGCCCGGTTTTCTGCCCGCCCACCAGGTCCGCCATATAGGTGGCCCCGTTCATCATCACCGGCACCGGCCCGCTGGGGGCCGCGCCGTGCAATACGGTGGCCACATCATCCAGCCCTTCCAGCACACGGGTGCGCCCGGCGGCATTCTTCAGCACGTTGGCAACGCCCGACACCTCAACCAGCGCCGCGCTCAGCACGTCAAGGTGCGCCTCGGCCCAGGCGGCGTTTGGCTGGATCACACAGGTATCGCCGAATCGGTCGATCACCACACCGGGCAATCCATCCGCCTCGGCGTGGATCAACCGATAGAACGGCGTATCGAACAATGTCTCGCGCAGGGCCAGCGCGCGGATCAGGCGGGCCCTGAACCAGTCCTTGTCCAGCCGGGCATCGGGGTCACGGTCCAGTATCCGGGCAATGATGCCGGATTCAGGCGTGACCGCCACCAGCCCAAGCGCGACACGCTGGCTATCCTCAAGCACCGCCAGGGTGCCGGGGGCCATGGCGCGGGTGCGCCGGTCGGTCACAAGGTCATTGGCATAAACCCAAACGTGCCCGTGCCGGATGGCGCGGGCGTCAGCCTTGGGTTTCAGGCGTACACAGGGACGCGCATCGGGGCGCGTGGCGGGGCGGGGAATATCAGAAGAGGGCGCTGTCATGGCGCCCTCTTATCCAGATTATCACAAAGGTGAAAGCCTCAGAGACGGTTAAGCATCTGATAGAACCCAAGTGAGGCATTCTCGTAGCCTTTGGGATTGCTTAATTCCTGGCGGATCACCTCGGACAGATGGTTGGTGATGCGAATTTTCTGGGTCAGGCCGCGCGATTCGGCGATAAGCGCCTGTTGCCCGCCAAACCCGTCAAGATCGGCCCGCACTGTGCGGATCGGCACCAAAAGCGCACCGGTTTCGGGGTGTATGATGGCCAGATCAAAGGTGATCGCATGCACACCACCGGTGGTATAGCGGGCCTTTTCGGTCAGCGAATGAAAGCGCCGAACCTGAACATCGATATTTACCTTGATCGGGCCGGTCATCGGCGTGACGCCCTTGATCATCGCATCCTGAAAGATCGTCTGCACCTGTGCGTGCCGGTCACCAATCGGATCACCACGCCAGACAATGTCACCGCGTGGCAAATAGCGGTTCGCCTCGGACACCTTAAGTGATCGGGGCACACGCACCACAATCGAATTCACCGACACCGGCACCGGGCCAGCGGCCGAAATTGGCGATATGTTGGTTGCAGTCACCGGGGCCAGGGCCGGGGCCGGAATTGCGACCGAAGCGGCCGGGCTGTCCAGTTGCGTCACCTCATAGCCCGTGGGGGTAACCACGGCCGTGCCAGGCAATTGTTCAAACGGAGTGTTGCGGCTTGCAACCTCTACGTTGGCACAGGCCGAGACCGCGAGGCCCAAACCCAGAAACAGAAACATCTTTGCGGTTTTTACGGTTTTCATTGTCTTATCTCCTTGGTCGCACCCTAGTGTGCGG
>DAOUPC010000278.1 GCA_030626365.1 Paracoccaceae bacterium | reverse complement strand
TATCCTGACCCGCAAGGGCGAGGGGGTGCTTGGTTTCAGCTATAAACTGACCGGGCCAACCGCATCGCCCAATGTGGCGGTCAATCCTTTGTCGGGGCTGGCCCCGGTCATGCTGCGTGATGTGTTCCGGGGGGCCCCACCAAAGTTTCCGACCGACAGTATTGATGGCACTGATGCGAAGGGACCGGTCCGGCGCGGGCTCAATACTGAACCCAATTCTGGGTCCGGTCAGGTAAGCAGCCCCGCCGACCAGCGATGAAGCCGCTTGTGGCGCGCCGTGGCGCACCCTATAGCGCGGCCCATGAAGCTGACTGATTTTGACTTTGATCTGCCCGAGCGCCTGATCGCCACGCGCCCCGCCGCGCCGCGCCCTTCGGCGCGCCTGTTGGTGGCGGACGGGCGTGATGCCATCACCGATGCGCATGTGCGGGACTTGCCCGGCTGGCTGCGCCCCGGTGATCGGCTGGTGTTGAATGACACGTCCGTCATTCCGGCCCGTCTGGCGGGGCGGCGGTTTCGCGACAGTGCGCAGGGGCCGGTTTCGGCGGCAATCGGGGTGACATTGCTGGAACTGCGCACCGGAGGCGACTGTGTGGGGGATTGGGCGGCGCTGATCAAACCGCTGCGAAAGGTCAGGCCGGGCGAAGTGATCCGCTTTTCGCACGATCTGAGCGCCACCTTGCAAACGGTAGAGGCCGGGCAGGCAATTTTGCGGTTCAACCTGAGCGGGGATGCGTTTGATGCGGCCCTTGCCGAGGCCGGGGCGATGCCCCTGCCGCCCTATATTGCCGCGCGCCGCCCGGCGGACGCGCGTGACAAAACCGACTATCAGACGGTGTTTGCCCGCAATCCCGGCGCGGTGGCGGCCCCTACGGCGTCCCTGCATTTTGATGCGCCGCTGCTGGAACAGATCCGCGCGATGGGGGTCGACCTGACCTATGTCACCCTGCATGTGGGGGCGGGTACGTTCCTGCCGGTCAAGGTCGAGGATGTGAAAACCCACAAGATGCATTCCGAACGGGGCGAGGTCAGCGCAGTTGCCGCCGCCGAGATCGCCGCCACCCGTGCCGCCGGCGGGCGGATCATCCCGGTTGGCACCACGGCGCTGCGGCTGATCGAAACGGCGGCGCAAAATAGCATGGCAGGCGCGGCAATCGGGGCGTGGCAGGGCAAGACGGATATCTTTATCTATCCCGGTTTCCGCTTTCGGGTCACCGATGCGCTGATGACCAATTTCCATTTGCCCAAATCGACCCTGATGATGCTGGTGTCGGCCCTGATGGGGCAGGCGCGAATCAAGGCGATCTATGATCATGCGCTGGCGCAGGAATACCGGTTCTTTTCTTATGGTGATGCGTCGTTACTGATCCCGCCCGACGCATAAGGAACAAATGCGACGCCTGATGTGTCGTGGACATCTTAGCCCCGCCCCGATGGCCCGGTTAAAGCAGGATAAATCAACCGGCTTTGGCAAAGGGAACGTTTGCGATGCTACAGGTATTATCGGGCTCTTGGGCACTGCTTTTGGGGATGGGCCTGCTGATGGTGGGCAACGGGCTGCAAGGCACGTTGCTGGGCGTCAGGGGGGCGATCGAAGGTTTTAGCACCTTTCAGATGTCCTTTGTCATGTCGGCTTATTTCATCGGCTTTCTGGCTGGGTCGCGCATGGCCCCGGACCTGATCCGCCGGGTTGGGCATGTGCGGGTGTTTGCCGCCCTTGCGTCGTTCATATCGGCGGTGATGATCATGTATCCGGCGTTTGCCAACCCGATTGCATGGTTCGCGGGCCGGGTGATTATCGGGTTCTGCTTTTCCGGGGTTTATGTTGCCGCCGAAAGCTGGCTGAACAACGCCGCCGACAACCGGAACCGGGGCAAGGCGCTGTCGCTTTACATGATCGTGCAGATGGTTGGCATCGTGTCGGCGCAGGGGTTGTTGCTGGTCGGGGACCCTTCGGGATACGAAACCTTTGTGCTGGCCTCTGTGCTGATCTCGGTGTCGTTTGCGCCGATCCTTTTGTCGATTTCTCCTACCCCGGCCTTTGACACCGCCAAACGGATGAGCCTGCGAAACCTCATGCAGGTCTCGCCGTTGGGCTGTGTCGGCATGTTCCTTTTGGGGGGGGTGTTTTCGGCCCAGTTCGGGATGAGCGCGGTTTACGGGGCCAAGGCGGGCCTGAGCCTGGGGCAGATATCGGCCTTTGTGGCAAGTTTCTATATCGGCGCGCTGGTTCTGCAATATCCGCTGGGCTGGTTGTCGGACAGGACCGACCGGCGCATCCTGATCATGGTCGTGGCAACCGTTGGCGGGGTCGCGGCACTGGCGGGGATCATGCTGGGTGGGCAGTTCCATATCCTGCTGGTGGCGGTTTTTGTCACCGGCGGTATGACCAATCCGCTGTATTCCCTGCTGATCGCCCATACCAATGACCGGCTTGAGCATGACGACATGGCGGCGGCGGCGGGGGGGCTGGTGTTCATCAACGGGCTGGGGGCGATTTCCGGGCCGCTGCTGACCGGCTGGCTGATGGGCGAGGGGGTGTTCGGGCCTTCGGGGTTTTTCCTGTTCATGGCCGTGCTGTTGTTGGCCCTTGGGGCCTATGCCGCCTATCGCGCCACCCAGCGCCCGGCGATCCCGGCTGACGACACGGGCACCTTTGCGCCGATGTACCCAACCGGTTCCCCCGTGGTGACCGAATGGGCCCAGGAAGTGGCAATCGAGGCCGACCTGGAAGATCAGGAGGCAAAAGAGGCATGATATGGCTGCCTGTTCGGGCTGGTTCGGGTTGGGGCAAGCCAGCAACCACAGGGGAACTATAGTGAAATCCGAAACAATACCGCCTGCAATTGCAACAATGTTGTTGTTTTTGCCACGGTCGCCGCTCACGTGGCTTTCCGCAATCACCTGATCAACCATTTGAAATGTAACGGAAAAATCAAAGTGATTGCGCTAACCAACTGAAATTATTGAAAATTGAAGTAAATTGTTACTGTGAATGTGTGAAAAAATGGCGTTAAGATTCGTTAATGATCTGTGGGGCATTTTAAACGGAGATTGATCCATGGCTGGTCCTGAAGATGTACTGAGTTTTTGGTTGGATGAGGTGGGTGAATCCCGCTGGTATGTTCAGGATGCGGCGTTGGACGCCGAGATACTGGCCCGGTTCCGAACCACCTGGGAAGGGGTCATTGACGGGCAATATGCGCTGTGGCTGACCTATCCCACCGGGGCGCTGGCCTATATCATCCTGAC
>DAOUPC010000067.1 GCA_030626365.1 Paracoccaceae bacterium | reverse complement strand
CGCGACCTATACGGTGCGCTTTGGTGTGCGCCTGCGTGGGAACATTCAGACCTTTACCGGCTATCGCTCGGTTCATTCGGAACATATGGAACCGGTCAAGGGCGGTATTCGTTTCGCGCCCAATGTGCATCAGGACGAGGTCGAGGCGCTGGCGGCGCTGATGACCTATAAATGCGCCCTGGTCGAGGCACCGTTCGGTGGCTCCAAGGGCGGGCTGCGCATTGATCCGCGCCAGTATGACGAACACGAACTGGAAATGATCACCCGGCGGTTCGCCTATGAACTGGCCAAACGCGACCTGATCCATCCCAGCCAGAACGTCCCGGCCCCCGACATGGGCACCGGCGAACGCGAGATGGCCTGGATTGCCGATCAGTACGCGCGCATGAACACCACCGACATCAACGCAAAGGCCTGCGTCACCGGCAAGCCGCTGAATGCGGGCGGTATCGCTGGCCGGGTCGAGGCAACGGGGCGTGGTGTGCAATATGCCTTGCGCGAATTCTTTCGCGATGTGCGCGATGTGGAAAAGGCCAACCTGACCGGGTCACTGGATGGCAAGCGGGTGATCGTGCAGGGCCTGGGCAATGTGGGGTATCACGCGGCCAAGTTTCTGTCCCAGGAAGATGGCTGTGTCATCACCGGCATCATCGAACGTGATGGCGCGCTGTTCAATCCGGCCGGTCTGGATGTCGAGGCGGTGCATAGCTGGATCGTCAAACATGGCGGCGTGTCCGGGTTCCCGGATGCGACGCACACCGCCGAGGGCGCGGCGGTCCTGGAGGAGGAATGCGACATTCTGATTCCGGCGGCGCTTGAGGGGGTGATCAACATGTCCAACGCGGCCCGGATAAAGGCCCCGCTGATCATCGAGGCAGCAAACGGTCCGGTAACGGCCGGGGCCGACGATATCCTGCGCGAAAAGGGAACGGTGATTATTCCGGACATGTATGCCAACGCCGGCGGTGTCACGGTGTCTTATTTCGAATGGGTCAAGAACCTGTCGCATATCCGGTTTGGCCGGATGCAGCGGCGCCAGGAAGAGGCGCGCCACCAACTGGTGATCGACGAACTGGAACGGCTTGACCGTTATCTGGGCGATGCCTGGTCGATGACGCCCGCGTTCAAGGACAAGTACCTGCGCGGCGCGGATGAACTGGAGCTGGTGCGCTCGGGGCTGGATGACACGATGCGCATTGCCTATCAGTCAATGCGCGAGGTCTGGCATGGCCGAAGCGATGTCGATGACCTGCGAACGGCGGCTTACCTTGTGTCGATCGGCAAGGTCGCGGCCAGCTATCGCGCCAAGGGACTATAAGACAACACCCTTGCAACCCCACGCGTCTGATCCGGATGCGTGGGGGGGTTAGCCGCCCTGAACCCCGATGATGACCGGTTGTGCGGCAAATGCCGGGTGCAGGATTAATGGCTCCTGACCCTAGGCAGGCGGGGTTCGGTCCGCCGGTTGTTTTGTTGCTGCTGATTGCTGCCGGGATGGTGCATTGCCGCGCCCATTTGTAATTTTACCCGGATATGGGGCGGTTTGCGCCACATTCTGTCGTGTATTGGCGGATGATCGGTGTATAGGCAGGTAACAAGGTCCGGGGTGGGCGTTCCATCAGACACCGGACCTTTGGCTGAACCGGTATCAACAGGGGTAACACATGCGATTTTCCGGGCTGCGCGTGCTGAAAGAGGGCCTGTTTGGCAATAAAGGCTGGACGCCGCATTGGCGCGATCCTGAACCAAACCCCGAATATGACGTGGTGATCATTGGTGGTGGCGGTCACGGGCTGTCCACCGCCTATTATCTTGCGGCCGAATACGGGCTGAGCAATGTGGCGGTACTGGAAAAGGGGTATATCGGCGGCGGCAATGTGGGGCGAAACACCACCATTGTGCGGGCCAACTATTTCCTTCAGGGCAATTCCGAGTTTTATTCCCATTCGATGAAGCTGTGGGAAGGGCTGGAACAGGAACTGAATTACAACGTGATGTTTTCCCAGCGCGGGGTCATCAACCTGTTTCATTCCGACGGCCAGCGCGATGCCTTTGCCCGGCGTGGCAATGCGATGATCAACCAGGGTGATGACGCGATCCTGCTGGACCGCGAGGGGGTGCGCACCCTGGTGCCCTATCTTGATTTCGACAATGTGCGCTTTCCTGTTTATGGCGGCCTGTACCACCCACGCGGCGGCACGGCGCGCCATGATGCGGTGGCCTGGGGCTATGCGCGCGGGGCCGACCAGCGCGGCGTGCATCTGATTCAGAACTGCGAAGTGACCGGCATCGACATCGAAGGCGGCACCGTGCGTGGGGTTCAGACCTCGCGCGGGGCGATCCGCGCCAAGAAGGTCGCGATGGTGGTGGCGGGCCGGTCCGGGCAGGTGGCGGCGATGGCCGGGATGCGTCTGCCGGTCGAATCCCATGTGTTGCAGGCATTCGTGACCGAAGGACTGAAGCCGGTGATCGATCATGTGCTTAGCTTTGGCATGGGGCATTTCTATATCAGCCAGTCGGACAAGGGCGGGCTGGTGTTTGGCGGTGATATCGACATGTACGCCTCTTATGCTGCGCGCGGAAACCTGCCCATCGTTGAACATGTGATGGAGGCGGGCATGACCCTGATGCCGATGATCGGCAAGGCCAGGGTGCTGCGCAGCTGGGGCGGGATCATGGATATGACACCCGACGGATCACCCTATATCGACAAGACCGGTATCGACGGGCTGTATGTGAATTGCGGCTGGAACTATGGGGGGTTCAAGGCGGTGCCGGGGTCGGGCAATTGCTTTGCCCATCTGATCGCCACGGATCGCCCGCACGGTGCCGCCACACGGTTCCGGCTGGACCGGATGCGCACAGGGGTTGGGATAATCGACGAAGAAGGCACCGGGGCACAGCATAACCTGCATTAGATGCTGTTGGAGAGGCGGAAATTTTGAGTATTTGTGACAAGAAGAAGCGAGCGGAGCGATGAGGATCACCTGTCCCATTTGTGGCGAGCGCGACCGGCGCGAATTCTATTACAAGGGGGCCGCTGTGGCGCTGGCCCGGCCCGATCCGGATGCTGGCCCGGAGGTGTGGGATGAGTATTTGCACTTGCGCGCGAACCCCGCCGGAGAGACCCGGGAGCTATGGTATCACGAGGCCGGTTGTTCGGCCTGGCTGGTGGTGACGCGCAACACGGTGACGCATGCGGTTCTGGGGGCGGAACTGGCGGCGAGCGTTAAGGGGGCAGGCGCATGAGGGTCGCAGGCAAGGGGTTGCTTGATCGCGCCCGCACCGTGACGTTTACCTTTGACGGGGTGCATTACACCGGGTTTCAGGGTGACACGCTGGCCTCGGCGTTGCTGGCCAATGATGTGCGGCTGGTGGCCCGATCGTTCAAGTACCACCGGCCACGTGGATTTCTGAGTGCTGGCAGCGAAGAACCCAACGGGCTGATGACCATCGCCAGTGGTGCGGCGCAGGAGCCCAATGTGCGTGCCACGGTACAAGAGATATTTCCGGGGCTTGAGGCGGTAAGCCAGAACCGATGGCCCTCGCTGGGGTTTGATGTGCTGTCGGTCAACGATCTTGCCGCGCCGTTTTTCAGCGCCGGGTTTTATTACAAGACTTTCATGTGGCCACGCGCGTTCTGGGAAAAGGTCTATGAACCGGTGATCCGGCGTGCTGCCGGGTTGGGCGCGCTGTCGGGGCTGAACAATGGCGACAAATACGAGGCCGCCTGGGCGCATTGTGATTTGCTGGTGATTGGCGCTGGTCCTGCCGGGCTGATGACGGCGCTGGTGGCGGCGCGGGCCGGGGCGGATGTTATACTGGCGGACGAAGATGCCAGGATGGGCGGGCGGCTTTTGGCCGAAACCCATGCGATTGACGGGCAGTCGGGCCATGTCTGGGCCGCCACGGTGCTGGACGAACTGGCGACGATGGATAATGTCCGCCTGATGACACGCACCACCGTGACCGGGGCCTATGATCAGGGCACATACAGCGCACTGGAACGGGTCGGCCACCATACGGCAAAGCGCGCCGCGGGTGCCCCGCTGGAAACTTTCTGGCGGATCGTGGCGAAACAGGCGGTGCTGGCGGCGGGTGCGTTGGAGCGCCCGGTGGCGTTTGCCAATAACGACCGGCCCGGCATCATGACGGCGGGGGCTGTGCGCAGTTATCTGAACCGCTGGGGCGTCAGCCCCGGTAAATCCGTGGCGATTTTTGGCAATAATGATGATGCACATCGCACGGCGCATGATCTGGTCACTGCGGGCGTGCATGTGGCGGCGGTGATTGACAGCCGCCATGACGCGCCCCTGTCGGATATGTTTGATGTCAGGCGCGGCGCGCAGGTCTGCGACAGTTCCGGGCGCAAGGGGCTGGAAAGCATCACCATCCGCTCGGTCAGCGGGCAGGATCGGTTGCAGGTTGATTGTCTGGCCATGTCGGGGGGGTGGAACCCGTCGGTGCATCTGGCCTGTCACATGAACGGGCGCCCCGAATGGCGCGCCGATATTGCCGCGTTTGTACCAACCCCCGGTATGGTGCCGGGTCTGCACAGTGCCGGGGCCTGCAATGGCGTATTTTCGACCGCTGCCTGTTTGCGGGACGGGGCCGGGGCGGCAAACCGGGCGCTGGACGCGCTGGGCCTGAAGGGCGCGGTGCCGGAAATGCCCGAGGCCGAAGATGCGAACTATAACCTGACCCCGCTGTGGGCGGTGCCGGGCAAGGGGCGCGCCTGGCTTGATTTTCAGAATGACGTGACGGTCAAGGACGTGAAGCAGGCCGCGAGCGAAAACTTTCGCTCGGTCGAGCACATGAAGCGGTACACAACCCAAGGCATGGCCACCGATCAGGGCAAGAATTCCAACGTCAACGCGCTGGCGGTGCTGGCCGATGCCACCGGGCGTGGCATCCCCGAAACCGGGACCACCACGTTTCGCGCGCCTTACAGTCCGGTTTCCATTGCCGCGATGGGCGCGTCCGGGCAGGGGGCGGGGTTTGCGCCGCAACGCTATACCACCTCGCACGGGGCCAGCGTGGCGCGCGGTGCGCCGATGATCGAGGCCGGGCTGTGGTACAGGCCCAGCTTTTTCCCCACCAAGGGCGAAACCAACTGGCGTCAGTCCTGTGACCGCGAGGTGAACATGGTGCGCCAGGCGGTCGGGGTGTGCGATGTGTCCACGCTGGGCAAGATCGACATTCAGGGGCCGGGGGCCGCCGAGCTGTTGGATTTCGTCTATACCGGTATGTTCAGCACGCTAAAGACCGGGCGCGCGCGCTATGGTTTGATGTTGCGCGAAGACGGGCATGTGATGGATGACGGCACCACCGCGCGGCTGGGTGATACGCATTACCTGATGAC
Organism: Paracoccaceae bacterium; assembly: GCA_030626365.1. Taxonomy (GTDB): domain Bacteria; phylum Pseudomonadota; class Alphaproteobacteria; order Rhodobacterales; family Rhodobacteraceae; genus NVQY01. Next base: position 5,500 of record DAOUPC010000067.1, on the reverse strand, counting down.
CACCACCACGGCGGCCGCAGGCGAGGTGATGCGCCATCTGGAATTTGCGCATCAGGGGTTGATGCCACATCTGGATGTGTCGTTCATTTCGGTGACCGAACAATGGGCACAGTTTGCCATTGCCGGGCCAAAATCGCGTGAATTGCTGGATCGGTTGCTGGACAGCCCGCTGAACCGCGATGACTGGCCATTCATGGCCTGCGGTGCGGTCACGGTGCAGGGCATTGCCGCGCGTCTGTTCCGTATCTCGTTTTCCGGGGAACATGCCTATGAACTGGCGGTGCCGGCGCGCTATGGCGCGGCGCTGTTTGACCTGTTGCTGGAACGGGCCGGGGCGCTGGGCGGTGGCCCATACGGGATGGAGGCGCTGAATGTTCTGCGGATCGAAAAGGGTTTTATCACCCACGCCGAAATTCACGGGCGGGTCACCCCGTCTGACATTGGCATGGGGCGGATGATTTCGGCCAAAAAGGATTGCATCGGCAAGACCATGTCGCAGCGCCCCGGCCTGACGGATAAGGCGCGCGAACAACTGGTGGGGCTGAAGCCAACCGGGGCCGTCAAGCAACTGACGTCCGGCGCGCACCTGTTTTCACAAGAGGATGCAGGCGTGCGGGTGAACGGGCAGGGCTATGTCACATCGGTGGCGTTTTCGCCCACGCTGGGTCATATGATCGGGCTTGGGTTCCTGAAAAACGGTCCCGCGCGCCATGGCGAGATCATTCGCATGGTGGATCATCTGCGCGGGGTCGAAACCCTGTGCGAGGTGGTGAACCCGGTGTTCTTTGACCCCGAGGGAGGGCGCGCACGTGGCTGAACTGATTCCCAAATCGCCCTGTGCGGGGCTGTTGGCGCTGACAATCGGGGGCATGACTGCCAGCGAAGTGGATGCCGGAATGGATGCCGGAGTAATGACCTCACTTGTGCCGTTCAGGGGGCGTGAAAAGGCCATGTCGGATGCACTGAAGGCGGCGCATGGCATGGGGTTTCCGGCACCGGGCCGGGCCACCGGCAGGGCCGGTGCGCGGGCGATCTGGTTTGGGCAGGGACAGGCATTGTTGCAAGGGCCGGCACCCGACGCATCGCTGGGCGAATATGGCAGCCTGACCGATCAGTCGGACGCCTGGGCCGTGGTGCGCCTTGAGGGCAAGGGCGTTAGGGACGTTCTGGCCCGGCTTGTGCCGCTGGATCTGCGCCCCGGTGCCTTCAGGCGCGGCCATACGGCGCGCACCGATCTGGCGCATATGATGGCCTCGCTGACCCGGGTGGGCGAAAATGCCTTTCAGATCATGGTGTTCCGATCAATGGCCGAAACCCTGGTGCATGATCTGAAAACGGCCATGGAAGGTGTCGGCGCGCGCGGGTAATATGGCCGGACCACAACTGATTCCGGAGCCCGCCAGATGATCCGCCTTGCCATTCTTGCCTGCCTGCTGAGCACGCCCGCCTTTGCCGCCGAAACCAAGGCGCAAAGCTGTGGCTATCAGGCCGATATCGTTGCTGCCATCCAAAAGGCCCGGCTGGACAGGGTCAAGGAACGCAATGTGCCAGCGGCAATTGCCGCCACCAACCCGGCCTGGCCGGAAAATTACAATGCGGCGATTCCGCTGATAACCCCTTGGGTTTATGAAAAGAAACGCAAGGTTCTTAAAAAAGAAAACCTGTCTGCCGTCTGGACCGAAATGTGCATGGCGCAGTAGGGCTGGACATGGCCCCGACAAGACTGGGATAATACGCATATGTCCCTGCCCCCCGGATTTCTAGAAGAACTGCGTGAACGCGCCAGCCTATCCCAGGTTGTCGGGCGCAAAGTCACGTGGGACATGCGCAAGTCCAATCAGGGCAAGGGTGACATGTGGGCCCCGTGCCCGTTCCATCAGGAAAAGACGGCATCGTTCCATGTCGATGACCGCAAGGGGTTTTATTACTGCTTTGGTTGTCAGGCCAAGGGCGATGCGATTTCGTTCGTGCGCGAAACCGAAAACGTCAGCTTTATCGAATCGGTTGCCATTCTGGCGCGCGAGGCCGGGATGACCATGCCTGCCCAGGACCCCAGGGCACAGGAAAAGTCCGATCGGCGCACAAAACTGGTCGAGGTGATGGAACAGGCGGTGCAATATTTCCGCCTGCAACTGAACGCAGGGGCCGGGGCGGGCGCGCGGGATTATCTGACCCGGCGCGGGCTGACCGGCGCGGCGCTGGATCGTTGGGAAATCGGGTTTGCCCCGGATGGCTGGCAGGGTCTTTGGAACCACCTGACCGGCAAGGGGGTCGAGGTTGATTTGATCTTTGGCGCGGGTCTGGCCAAACCTTCAAGCAAGGGCGGCAAGCCCTATGATACCTTTCGCAACCGCATCATGTACCCGATCCGCGATGGGCGCGGGCGTGCGATTGCCTTTGGCGGGCGGGCAATGGACCCTGCCGACAATGCCAAATACCTGAATTCGCCAGAAACCGAACTGTTTGACAAGGGGCGCTGCCTTTACAATCAGGGACCGGCCCGTGTGGCGGCGGGCAAGGGCCAGCAACTGGTGGTGGCCGAAGGGTATATGGACGTGATCGCCCTGTCCGAGGCCGGGTTCGGGGCTGCCGTGGCCCCACTGGGCACGGCCGTGACCGAAAGCCAGTTACAGATGTTGTGGCGCATCGCCCCCGAACCGGTGATTGCGCTGGATGGGGATGCGGCAGGCCTGCGCGCCGCCTTGCGGCTGATCGATCTGGCGCTGCCGTTGCTTGAGGCCGGGCAATCCCTGCGCTTTGCGATGATGCCCGAGGGCAAGGACCCGGATGACCTGATCCGCGCCGAGGGGGCCGGGGCGGTGCGCGCCCTTGTGGATGCGGCGGTGCCGATGGTGCAACTGCTGTGGCAGCGCGAAACCGACGGCAAGAACTTTGACAGCCCCGAACGCAAGGCGGCGCTGGACAAGACGCTGCGTGAAAAGATCAGGGCGATCCGTGATCCGTCGATCCGCAGCCATTATGGGCAGGAAATCAAGAACCTGCGCTGGCAATTGTTTCAGGCGCGCCGCACCCCGAAGGGAAAAACCGGCTGGTCCAACTGGAAGGGCGGAAAACCCGCCCCGCAACCGCCCCTTGCCGGCACCAAATCATCGTTGTTGGGCGGTGGTGGCGCCGCGGTTCAGGAACATTTGCGCGAGGCGATCATTCTGGCCAGCGCCCTGGCGACACCGCAGGTGATCCTGGAATTTGAGGCCGGGCTTGAGTCGATGATCTGCGCCGACCCTGCCCATGCACGACTGCGCGACCTGATCCTGCGCCACGCAACTGATGCGCCAGAGGCGCTTACCGTGGCAATTTCGCAACAATTGGGTGATGCTGCCCTTGAAAACCTGACCTCGCTTCGCCATGTCGCCATCAACCCCTGTGTGCGCAATCCGGGCAATGTCGAGATAGCCAGAATGACCCTGGCCGAAGAACTGGCGAAACTTGAATCACGGCGCGGGCTGAATGCCGAGATAGCAGAGGCCGCCGAGGAACTGACCGGCGTGACAGACGAGGCAATGACCTGGCGGTTGGCCCAGGCGACCGAGGCCAGCAACAAGGCCGAGCGAAGCGAAAATGAAGACAAGGCGGAATATGACACCGGCGACAATGGCGCACGCATGAAACGCGAAGAACGAAGCGCCCTTGATGCCCTTCTGGATCAGATCAATTACGTAAAGCCAGGCAGATAATGTGTTTTGGTAAAGAATAAGCAAAGAAAAACAGCTAAACGGGTGGCCGAATCGCCCGATTCGTTTCATGATTCGCTTTTAAACGAATCACCCTCGTACCCTGCAGGAGCATTCCATGGCCGCCAAAGACGCTGACGACCGCAAGTCCGACAACCAGGACGCAGAAATCTCGCTGGATATGAGCCAGGCCGCCGTCAAGAAGATGATCGGCGATGCCCGCGAGAAAGGGTATATCACCTACGATCAGCTGAACAAAGTTCTGCCCCCCGATCAGGTCAGTTCCGAACAGATCGAAGACGTGATGTCGATGCTCTCTGAGATGGGCATCAACATCATCGAGGATGAAGAGGCCGAAGAGGAAGACGCAAAAGGCTCGACCGAGGTGGCAACAACTGCTGGCACCCGCGATGTGACGCTGGCCAGCCAGGCCAGCGAGAAACTGGACCGCACCGACGACCCGGTTCGCATGTACCTGCGCGAAATGGGCAGCGTCGAATTGCTGAGCCGCGAAGGCGAAATCGCAATTGCCAAGCGGATCGAGGCCGGCCGCAAGACGATGATCGCGGGCCTGTGCGAAAGCCCGCTGACCTTTCAGGCGATCACCATCTGGCATGACGAACTGTTGTCCGAGGACATTCTTCTGCGCGACGTGATCGACCTGGAAACCACCTTTGGCGATCAGATGAACGACGAGGAAGAGGCGGAAGAACCGGTCGTTGCTGCCAATTCCGACGAGGAGAAAAAGCCCGAAGGTGACGCAACTTCCAGCCCGGAACTGGATGCCGACGGCAACCCGATCACCACGGATGATGATGACGACGACGAGGACGAACAGGCAAACATGTCGCTGGCCGCGATGGAAGCCGCGCTGAAAGAGCAGGTTTTGACCACGCTGGAGCAGATATCCGGCGATTATGGCAAACTGGCAGAAATGCAGGACAGCCGGATTTCGGCCACCCTGAACGAGGACGGATCGTTCTCTAAAAAGGCCGAGGCAATCTATCAGGCGCTGCGCTCTGAGATTGTTGAACTGGTCAACGGGCTGCATCTGCACAACAACCGGATCGACGCGCTGATTGACCAGCTTTATGGCATCAACCGGCGGGTGATGGTGCTGGACGGGTCGATGGTCAAACTGGCCGATCAGGCGCGGATCAACCGGCGCGAATTCATCGATGCCTATCGTGGGCGCGAACTGGACCCCAGCTGGCTAAGCGATATGGGTAAAAAATCCGGGCGCGGCTGGCAGATGTTTATCGAACGCTCGACCGAAAAGGCCGAAGGGCTGCGCGCGGACATGGCCCAGATCGGTCAATATGTCGGCCTTGATATCCCGGAATTCCGCCGCATCGTGCAACAGGTGCAAAAAGGCGAGAAAGAGGCCCGTCAGGCCAAGAAGGAAATGGTCGAGGCCAACCTGCGGCTGGTCATTTCGATTGCCAAGAAATACACCAACCGCGGCCTGCAATTCCTTGATCTTATTCAGGAAGGTAACATTGGCCTGATGAAGGCGGTGGACAAGTTCGAATACCGCCGTGGCTATAAATTCAGCACCTGTGCGACCTGGTGGATTCGTCAGGCAATTACGCGCAGTATCGCCGATCAGGCGCGCACCATCCGCATCCCGGTTCACATGATCGAAACGATCAACAAACTGGTGCGCACGGGCCGTCAGATGCTGCACGAAATTGGCCGCGAACCAACGCCCGAAGAACTGGCGGAAAAGTTGCAGATGCCGCTTGAAAAGGTGCGCAAGGTGATGAAAATCGCCAAGGAACCGATTTCGCTGGAAACCCCGATTGGTG
>DAOUPC010000039.1 GCA_030626365.1 Paracoccaceae bacterium | reverse complement strand
GCTCATGCCATTTTCCGCCAGCTTGTTCAGGGTAAATCCGGTGTATTGGATCGACCGCCAGTCACCGGCATATTCGGCAACGATGGCACAACCGCCCATCACGTTCTGGGTGGCTGCGTCCAGGCCGTTCCACGCATCCAGATTGACCATCATATAGTTACGCGGCAACCAGGCCTGCACGTCATAGAAATGCGTCAGGCTTTCCCAGACCTTGCGGTCATAGCCGGTTGAAGCGGACGAAATCATCGATTCAGCCACACCCGTTGCAAACGCCTGCGAAATCTCGGCGGCTTCGATCTGTACCGGCAACATGCCGGACAGTTCCGCCAGACGCGCGGTTGCGCTGTTGTACGACCGGAACTTGATGCCCTTCATGTCCGCAACCGAGTTGACCTCTTTCTTGAAATACAGGCCCTGCGAAGGCCACGGCACCGAATAAAGCAGGTGCAGGTTCTGGGCATTCAGCACCTCGGTCAGCGGACCTTTGGCGGCCTCCCACAGCTTTTCCGACGCGTCGAACGAGGTGGCCAGGAACGGCACAGAGTCAAACCCGAACAGCGCATTTTCGTTCTGGTGGCCCGACAACAGACGTTCGCCGATGTTGACCTGACCGGTCTGAATGGCGCGCTTGATCTCGCCACCTGCAAACAGCGACCCACCCGGATGCGTCTGCAACGTCAGCGCCCCACCGGTGCCCGCAGTCACACAGGCCGCGAACTCGGCCCCGACAGCAGAATGAAAGTTGGTTGCGGAATAGGCCATGGGCAGATCCCATGTCTCGGCAAATGCGCCCGTGGCCCCCATCGCCAGACCAGCCGTCAGCGCGCAGGATGCGGCCATTCCCTTAATTGTTTTTGTCATCCGTTTTCTCCCTTTGGATTTGGTTTCGTTAGTTGAACCGTTGCGGATCAAAGGCCGCAAGATCGATATTCGTGCCTTGTCTTGTGATAAGGTCGGCAATCAGTCGACCCGTTTTTGCCCCCCCGGTCAAGCCTATATGGTGATGCCCGAAACCGGCAAACACGCCCGTTCCGTTCACTTCGCCGATGACCGGCAGGCTGTCGGACGTGGCGGGGCGGTGACCCATCCATTCCTCGGTGCCGGAATATTCCAACGTCGGGAAATAGGCCGCCACCTGTTTGCGCAATAACCTGAACGGCGCAGACGAGGCCGGCGCATCCAAGCCGCCGAATTCCACGATCCCGGCACAGCGAATGCCGTCCTCCATCGGAGTCACGACAAACTTGCCCCCCGTCATCATAAAGGTCGCGCGCAGCTTTAGCGACGGGTCCCTGAACATGATGTGATAACCGCGCTCGGACTCCAGCGGCACGTTGACGCCCAGTTTTCTGGCCAGCGGTTTTGACCAGACCCCGGTGGCCAGCACCGCACAGGCGCAGGCAATCGGCCCCTGATCGGTCACCACCGCGCTGATCCGCCCGTCGCTCAGCTCAACATCGCGCACCTCGCCCTGGCGGATGTCGCCGCCGCCCTCAAGAAACACCTTTGCCAGCGCGGCCACATAGCGCCCCGGCGCGCGCACATAGGCATGGTCCTTCATCACCGCCAGCAGGTTCACCGATGCCCCCATGCCGGGTTCATAGTCGCGCACCGCCCCGCCTTCGATCAGTTCGGGCACCTGCCCCGCCTCGCGGCGCAGATCAAAGACAAAGCTGTCCGCCTTGAACGCCGCCCGGTCGGCATAGGCAAAACAATAATCGCTATCGGTGATCCAGCCCTCGGCAGAGGTGCCTTTGGCCAGTGCCTTGTGCTGCTCCACCGCGTCCCCGACAATGACCGACAGGCCCCTGGCGATCCGCCTGGTGTCCGCCTCGTTGGCATTGGACATGTATTTCAACAACCACGGCAATAACCTGGGCAGGTACGCCCACCGCAAAAACAGCGGGAAATTCGGGTCCAGCAGCATTTTGGGGCTTTTCCACAGCATCCCCGGCCCGGTCACCGGGGCAACCCCGCTGGGCACGATGATGCCGCCATTGCCATATGACGTGCCCTTGTCGTGGCCCGGTTCACCCCGGTCAATCACGATCACCTCGCGCCCGGCCCGCTGAAGCCAGATTGCGGTCGACATTCCGACAATTCCGGCCCCTATCACCACAATGGGTTGCGATTGCTCAGCGGTCATTCATCAGATCCCTTGTTGGGTTTCATTGCACATTTGTATTGCACATTTGTCTGGTTTGCAGGGACAATCACAAGCCCAAATTGAATTCAGCCTTGCGCGCACGTCAGCGGACCGTACATTTCCCCCATCCGCAACTGCCAGCAACCACCGCAACTGCCAGAAAATGAGAGCAACATGACCCAACAATCTGGCGGCAAGGCGGTGTTTGGCGCAAGTGTTGGAATCCTCATGCTGGAAACCCGGTTTCCACGCATTTACGGCGATATCGGCAATGCGGCGACCTGGCCCTTTCCGGTGCAATACCGGGTTGTGCCGGGGGCCACGGCCAGTGCGGTGGTGCGCCAGGATCCCCGCCTTCTGGTTGATCAGTTCATCGCCGCCGGGCGCGATCTGGTCCGGATGGGATGTGACGGGATCACCACCACCTGCGGGTTTCTGGCCCTGCTTCAGGATCAGATAAGAACCGCCCTGGACGTGCCGGTTGCCACATCGTCCCTGATGCAGGTCAGTTCGGTTCAGGCGCTGTTGGCGCCCGGCAAAAAGGTTGGGGTGATCACCATATCACGCGCCGCCTTGACGCCCGATCACCTGAAGGCCGCCGGCGCGCCCGAGGACACGATCATCGTTGGCACAGACGGCACAGACGGCACAGACGACACAAACGGCGGGCGGGCCTTTAGCCGCGGTATCATGAACGACCACGCCAGCCTTGATTTCGCCGCCTGCCGGCTGGACGTGCTGGACGCGGCCGCAACACTGGTGCGCGAACACCAAGGGATCGGGGCAATCGTTCTGGAATGCACCAACATGGTGCCCTACGCGGCGGACGTGCGAAAACTGACCGGGTTGCCGGTGTTTACGATCTATTCCTTCATAACCTGGTTTCAGTCCGGGCTAAGCCCGCGCAAATTTCCGCTGGAACTGGATGACCCACGGCTGAACCTGACCACATGGCAGGGTGATCAGGGCCTTTAAAGAACCTTGGCCGCGACCCGGCGGATAAACCCGGCGCAGTCCTCTGGTGCCGAAATCGGGATCATATGCCCCCGCCCGGCAAGGGTTTCACAGCTTAACCCGTATTGGGCCATGCTTTGCCCGTGCCTGTCGGGGGACAGCGTGCCATCCTCGGCCCCGTAAAGAATGCCACCCGGTATGGTCAATTCGCCCTCGTATCGGGCGGCCTGTGCCGGCATTTCAAGCTGAACCGCCGACATATCGGAACACGCCGTAACAAACGCCTGCGGGCGCAACCCCAGCACCGCACCGGCGCGATCCATGAAATCATCCGGGCATTGCTCGGGCTTAAACACTTCGCCCAGCACCTTGCCGGCGGTCATCTTGCCAATTGGCACGGCAATGGTCGCGCCCATCAGGCGCCGCACCCAAGAGGTTGATATCTGCAATCCCTTCAACGCATCCGGTGCGTCCGGCTGGGTGTGGGTCAGCGGGCACAACAGCGCCAGCGCACCAATCCGGTCCGGGCAATCCAGCGCCATCCGTAACGCCACGGCCCCGCCCAGAGAATGGCCAACCACCACCGCGCGTTCCACGCCAAGCCCGGCCAACAGCGCATCAATCATCCGCGCCTGATCCCCCAGGCTCGCCCCATCGCCGTCATTGGCCAGTTGCGAATAGCCACAACCGGGGCGATCCAGCGCGATCACCCGGTAATCGCCCTGCAACAGATCAACCATCCCATAGGTGAAATGCTGTAACTGCCCGGCAATGCCGTGGATCAGCACCAGAACCGGCCCATCACGCGGGCCGGTATCAACATAATGCATCACCCCGCCCCCGACCGGCATCAGCGTACCCGCCTGCGGCACACCCCGTTCGGCCCCCTGTGCCAGACTGCGGGTCCACAGCGCGCCAAACATCACCAACACCGCAACCCCAAGAACAACATAGATCACAACAGACATGGGCACCCCCTTTGCCCGGTCGGGTAATCCGGTGGGCAGACCATCAGCATATGGCGCGGTTCATGGCTTGGCAAACCAATGCGACAAGGGCCATGCGGGCCTTAATCGGTGGTCCTGAACCGCGACCTCTGCACCAGTGCCACCGTTAGCAGTGGCAAGGCAAACCCCATCCCCGCAACGGTGATCAGCAACCAGCCAAGTTGCGAATAATCCGCCGGAACCTCAACCGTGCCGGTGGTTTTGTCTGTCACCTCACGCGTGACCGTGAACACCTGATTAAGGTACTTGGTGGACAGCGCACTGGTTGAAAGGGCCAGATTGGTGAACGAAGCCATGACCGCAAAGAATGTCGCCTTAAGGTTACTTGGCGCATTGCGGGCAATCCACGCCAGCATCGGGATCATCGCCACCTGCCCCAGCGGCGATTCCAGCCCGGTATCAAGGATCGCGATGAACCGGGCATCAACAATGCCGCCCGTATGCGCCGCGGTCCAATGATGCACCCCGTAATACAGCCCGATATTTGGCAACGACAGCACCGCGCCAATCACCGTCAGCAACACGATGATCCGGGTGATCGACCGGCTGGCCATCATCGGGCGCAGCACAATGATCCCGGCCAGCGTCAACACCGAGACAATCAGATACAGCACCGACAGGAATTGTTCGTCAAAGCCCAGTTCGTCTATTTCAAACCATGTCGCCGCCGCACCGGGCAACGGCACGGCACGAAACACAAAAATGATGATCGCCGTGCCGACCAGCGCCCGCGCCTTGTCAGGTTCAAGGTTGGCAATAAGCTGGCGCATCAAAAACAGCACGATCGCCATGGACCCGGCGAACACGATTTCTTGCGCGTAGGAAATATCTGAAAGGCCAATCGTCAGCGTCAGCGCGACAAACACCAGACCGCCGGTGAAATACCAGTGATTGACCTTTGTGTGCCCCCCGGGACGCCCCAGCGCATCACCCGCCGCCTTTGCCGTCATTCCACCGCGTATCAGGCGCGCCCTTGCCCTGCGCCCCTGCCAGGCCCCCAACACAACCCCGGACACCGACAAAGCCGGAATTCCAAGCGCAATCAGATAGATATTGGCATATATCCCGGCCTTGCCCTGCTGGCTCAGTTCTTCGGTGCCGGCGAACATGACGATGTTCAGCAACGCAACCGCCACCGTGCCGCTGATCAGCGAAAACCGGCCCAGCGTCTGCATGGTGGTGTGCATTACCTTGGATTGTGCATCGGGTATCGGCGTTCCGGCGGCATCAACCCTTGGCACGGCCTCGACCGACATCGCGTCGGCCACCGCATCCTGAACCACATAGCCCACCGGGGCCAGCAACGCCGAGGTCACATACCAGACCCCGACCGGCAGGATTTCTGCCATCATCACCGGGTCGGTAATCAGCAAATACATGATCCCCAGGCTGACGGCGATCAACCCGGCCCCCACCCAGACCAACACCGCCTTCCAGCGCCAGATCAGGTCCACCAAATGCCCCAACGGCATTTTCAGCGCCCAGGGCAACCCGGCCCAAAACGCAATCCCTGCCAGAAATGCAGCCGACAAGCCCAGATAATCCTTGACGAAAAAGGTGCCCACAATGGCCGTCAGCCCCGACACCCCGGCCGAAAAGTAGATCATCAGCGGTGGCAGAAAGGACCAGCGCATCTGACGCGTCAGATCAAGAACAACCCGGTCAAACCATCCTTTGGCAGCTTTGCCTGTCATGATATCTACCTCTTGCAGATTTCCGGGTATTGATTTGGGGCAGTTCCAGATGGTGCCGGGCACTGGTGTTGACGCACTGACCCGTTCCTATAAACATACTCGTATCTGGGCAGCCGTGAAGGGGCAACAAGAATGAAACGTTTGGGCATTATCGGACTTATCGTGATCGCATTTGCAGGCGTATCAGCCTGCGTGCCAGGGCGCGCCAAGCAGACCACCACAGTCAACACAACCACCACCGGTCAGCAGTTGACAGACCTCAAGGCGGCGCTGGATGCCGGGGCTCTTTCTGAAGAAGAGTATGAGAAAAAGCGCAAGAAAATCCTGAAAGACGGGTAAGCGCCGGGCATACCGGACACCACCTGACAAAAAACCACCCGCCCCGAAAACCGGGCGGGTGGTTTTTTTATGACCCAAAGCATCCGGGTTCATTTACGTTCTGCGTCAGTCTGGGTTCTGCGAAATTCTGCGAAATTCTGCGTTAGTCGCCCGACGGGGCCGCAAAAACCGGAAGGGTCGCCCCCCCCGACTGCCCGGCAAGCTTCATTGCCGCCGTCAGGACCGCGACGCGATCCGCTGACTGGCCCAGAACCGCCGGATTTACACCCGACATCGCATTCAGCGCCAGCGACATCCATTCGCCCGATTGCTGGGGGGCGGTGCGCGGGGTGGCAATGCCTTCGCGCATGTGGTGGCTGACGATCTCGCCATAGCCGCGCTCGCCTCCGGCGGCCAACAGGACCGCCGAGGCCAGCGCCACGTCGGCAGAATCCGTGCGATACCCGACGCCCAGACACACCTTGCCGCCCGAAATCAGCCGGTCCATTGGTTGGCCCGACCCCTCCATAAAGGCCGCCGTGGCATTGATCACCTCATCCGGGCGAGCCGTGCTAAGCGCCGCAAGATGTGGCGCGACAGCCTGGGACAGACCCCGGCACTGGGCCTCGATCTGGGCCGCCGACAAGTTGGGGATGGTTGCCTCGATGGCGGCGGCCTCGGCCATGGCGTGGGTGCGGGCCAGGCAGAACTGTTCGTTCAGGGCAAATTCCGCGTCATTGACCCGTGTGGCAGATGTGATTCCGCCATTTGCCGCCGTCAGTACGTTGATTTCATTGCACAACGCGCTGACCGACTTGTTTGACGGTGCAAAGTTGAATTCTGGCAATGCAGAGGGTGCGACCTTTGCGGTCACTATCTTTGAGGGGGCCGGTACAGGAACCGGTTGGGGGATCGGGGCGACCGCCGCCGTCACTGGGGCCGTAACCGGGGCCGCAATACCGCGTTGTTCGTTGCGGAACGTGCGCAGCAACCCGCCGCGCCCCTGCGTCGCCAGGATTGTGTTATAGGGGGCAACATTCACGCTTGCCTCGGCCCGCTGCTGGCTACCCACCAGAAAGTCGCGCTCAAAACTATCCATGCGCCCGTCAGCATGAAACCCCATGTCCGACTGATAACGCGCAATGCCGTTGCGGGTGTTGCGCCCGATCGATCCATCCACCGTGCCGACATTATAGCCAAAATAGTTCAACGCCGTCTGAACCTGACGGTTCTGGGCCCGCTGCGCCGAATAAGCCGTCGAATTTGTTGTCGTCGTGCGCTGCTTTCGCTTTTTGTTCTTGTTGACCTCGTTGATGATAATTCCACCAACGATCAGGCCGCCCAGAATGGCCGCCGCGTCACTTGCCTGTGCCCGCTGCACCGGCACGAAAACCATGCTGGCAGACACCAGCGCCACAGAAATATTCTTTACGAACATAATACCTACCTCACCAAGGCACAAAGCCCGCCCCGTATATTTCCCAAGGCAGACGTTTGGCCCCAAAAGCCTGATTAAAGATGCGCCCAGCCGACCAAACATAGGCCAAAATGTCAAGGTGAAACGCGTGACTTTCACCACACAGCCCCCGTCAGTCCAGCACCATTTCCAACAGCTTCTCTGGCGCGATATCAGGGGCCAGGCGGTAAAGACCCAGGTCCAGCCAGAACCGGTCGAGCGTGATCAAAAGGTCAACCTGCCCCGACAGGGCCAGTTCTTCGCGCAGCACACCATACGCCACCTCGCGCACATCCGCAGGCATATCGCCCGTCAGCGTTTCAAGCGCCGCGCGATAAGACAGCAAAGTGGTCGACTGACGCCGCCGCATGTCGACAATTCTGCGCAGGTGGATCTGAAGCTGACGATTGAACACCGCGCTTTTGTTCCCGGCCCGTTGCAGATCGCTCAGCATACGGATGCCCGCCGCCTTGTCGGCAATCCGCCCGGCATCACCATTCAGCGTCTGCACAAACACCGCCCCCGCCAGCATCGTCGCCCGCGCCGATTGTTGCAGCGCGATCTGCGCGCGATCACGGGCGCGCCGGAATTCAAGTTGCAGACCACTTAGCGCCAGCGCCCGGCGCGGGTCGGTTTCCGCCTCGATCAGGGCCGTCAGGTTGACCACCGGGTCGATGTGGCGGTTTGCACCTTCGCCCTCTTCCCCCGCCAGCACCAGCCAGCGCGCCCGGATACGGCGCACCTGCGCGTCCGAGGTGGCCACATGCGTGCCCAGCACCAGCCGCACGCCAAAGGTCGCCCCGCTTAGCGCCACACCGGTGGCCTGATCATAGGGCGGGTATTCTGTGCGCTGCGCACTATAAAGCTCGGGTCCGGTTGACAGGACAGAACCACCGCGCGTCACAATTCCGCCCACCTGCCCGCCGGGCCGGCCAATGGCATTCAGCCGAAACAGGCCCAGCATCAGTTCCTCGGCATTGCCGTAAACATCGTACAATCCCAATGGGTTGGGCTTGCGCACACCCACCGGCCCCAACCTGCCCCGCCCCGAACCGGGGGCCTGATGCAGGGCATAATCGCGTATATCCCCAGACCCGAAAAAGGTCTGGCCAGAGAACCCGCTGGCATCAATGCGCGCACCACCACGCGCGGCATATTCCCATTCGTCCTCGGTCGCCAGCCGGACAAACCCCGCCACCCCGTCAGCCCGCGGCAGACTGTCCGGCGCATTACCATAAAGCCAACCCGAATAACGCCGGGCGATATCGATCGCGTCAAACCACGACAACCCGCCCTGTGCCAGCCGGTCGGGCCGTGCGGGGGCGCCACAGTCGCCATGCAGGGCGCGGTACTGACCCACGGTCAATTCATAGCGCGCGATATAGTAATGCGTGCCCCCGCCCCCCGGATCACCAAAAGGCCCCCGCAGGAACGCCGGGCGCAGATAATCGGAATAACCCGTCTGATCCAGCGACTGACCCAACCGCACCCGCCGGTCGGCCAGCGGATCATCCGCATCAACCGGCACCGTGACCTTTTGAAACGCCATCGCGGCCCCACACGGCATGGGCAACATCAGATCAGCCGGGGCCGTGGTGTGCCCCGGATCAATCAGGTCAAGCGGCCAGCTTTGCGGCACCAGTTGCAGGTCTTGCGCGCCAAGCGGCCCGGCCCATAACAACAGGGCGGCACTTATGCCGGTCCAGATCCGCATTACCCCGCCTCGCGCAGAACGCTGGCCGGGTCCAGCCGCAAGGCGGACCACCCGGCAACCGCCGCCGCCGCAATGACCAACCCCAGAACGGTGCCACAGATCGCCACCGCCTGCCCGGCGCTGATCACCGCCAATGCCGCCCCGTCCGGTAGACCCTGACCAAACAGCACCCCCGCCACACGCCCGGCCACCCCATAAAGGACAAACGACAAAACAAGGCCCAGCACAGAGGTAATCACCGCCTGCACCACAGGAAACAGCGCCAGCGCCCGCCCCGGCACCCCCAACAGGGCAATCCCCGCCAGCACGGTTTCTTTGCGCGCCACATCCGACCAGAACCCCAGCACCAGCGCCGCCCCCAGCCCCAGCGCCGCCAGCACCGCCGTCAGCCCCAGCGCCAGGTTCAGCTTGCGACCCAGCCCCAAAAGCGCCTCGACGTCACGGGTGCGCGCCGAGGTGGAAATGCCAAGCTGCGCCTCGATCCGCGCCTGCAAAGCTGCCAGATCCTCAAGCTGTTTTGCATAGACCCGGACCCCTTCATAGGTCGCCACCCGGTCAGCCAGATCGCGGCTGGCGGTAATGCCGTGGTCCGGCAGGCTGTAGGAATCGTAAAATGCCTCGATCAGGTCCAGCGTGGCAAAGGGGGCCAGAACGGCGCGCCCCTGCACCGCGCCCTGCGTCAGGATCACCGCCACAGGCATATCCAGCACCAACTGGCGGGGGCGGTCCTCGGCCTGGGTGATGATCTGTACCTCGTCGCCTTCGCCCAGCCCCAGTTGCGCCGCCAGTTGCGCGCTGATCGCCACGCCCTTGCCGGCCAGCACAACACCCGGCGGCAAGGTCGGATCACCCTGCCCCGATGGCATCATCAGGGCGGGACGCATCCGCCGCCCGCCCATTGCACGTATGTTCACAAAATCGAACTGGCCCCGCACCTTGGGGGTCAGAAAGGCAATTTCGGGCCAGTCATGTAACGGGGCCAGATCGGCATCGCTAAAAGACGCATTGCCTGCCGTGTCGATCTGAAGGTTGGCCGGATCGGCCAGCATTTCACCAATCAGCGCGTTGTATACCCCGTTCTTGACCCCGAACAGCACCAGCAGCGGCACCAGAATACCCACCATGATCGCCGTTTTGGCCAACAGGAAAAACCGTTCGCGCGCCAGATCACGCCAGGCCAGCCAGATAATCAGCCGGGCGATCAGCATGGCGCCACCTCAAGCCGGGAAATCACCTGCCCGCCGGCATCGGTACGGGTGGCCAGCGTCAGGCGCGCAATGCCAAAGCGCGCAATGCGCGCCACATCATGCGAGGACAAAATCACGCCGCTGCCCTGCCCGGCGGCGACCTCTAACAGCAGTTCCAGCACCTTGTCGGCACTGTCGGGGTCAAGGGCGGCGGTGGGTTCATCGGCAATGATGAATGGCGGGCGATGCGCCAGCGCGCGGGCGATCGACGTGCGCTGACGCTGGCCAATCGACAGGGCACCGGGCAACAGGCTGGCAACAGCCCCCAGCCCCAGCCGCTGGATCAGTTCATCGACCCAGGCGACATCGGGGCAATTGTTCACCCGCTGCGTCAGGGCGATGTTTTCGGTCACGTTCAGGAACGGCATCAGCCCGCCGGTCTGGGGCACAAAACCAAACAGCCCCCCGCGCATCCGGGCCAGCGCGCCACTGCGCGGCCCCTGCGCCCAAAGTGCCGCCAGATCACGCCGACTGCTGTCCGTTTGCACCCAGTCATAGGTCGTCCCCGCCCCCGGTGCGCGCAACAGCCCCAGCAGTTCCAGCACCAGCGTTTTACCCGACCCGCTGGCCCCGCCAAGGGCAACCGCCTGTCCGGGGCGCAGGTCCAGCTGGTCAATCTCTAACCGGAACACCCGACCCTTGTCGCTTAGCGCAACAAACCCGTTCCTGATGCAAAGCCCGCCCGCCATCTGCGTCTAGGGCAACACATCAAACGGCATGGCAAACACATATTCGCCATCCGGCGCGCCCGCATAAAGCGCGGTCCACACATCCGGGTCATGCAACCACTTGCGGTACTGCACCAGCTTTTGACGCATCCCGTCCAGAATGGTACGCCGCAACATCGCGCTGGACCCCCAGCGCGCCTGCGTGGTCAGCATCAGCTGGCTTTCATACGGCAGATCCTCAAGAAATTCGAGCGCCCCACCCAGCGTCTCACTGTCCGTATTGATCAGCCGGTCGGGGTTCTGCGCCATCTGCCCCACCACGTCACGCACCTGTGTGAAAAAGCTGGCGGCATCCGCATCCGAGCGGCTTTGCTCTCCCAGGGCCAGCAGCCGGTCCAGCAGGTCGGCCATGGTGGCCATTTCGTTCTTGGTCACCAGCAGGCGTGGTTCAATTGCCTGACGCGAGGGGTCTTCGATGGCCTTTTCCGAGGCCCAGCCCTCGATCATATCCGGGGCCTGCGTGCCTTTGAGTTGGCCCAGATAGGCCAGTTGCATCGCGCGGCCCAGATTGACCAGTTCCTGCCCCGCCTCGTCCGTGTCCAGCACCGGGGCCTGGTTGCGGGCCAGGCGGATCATATCGGTCATTGCGGTGACAAGGTGGGTTATCTTGGCCTCGAACTCGGCCGGAGAGCCATCAGAAATACCGTAATAAAAGCTGTTATCGTTGAACCGTGACAGGGCTTTGTACTGGCGTGCGGCCCAGGCGTGTTGGGCCGCCCCCCCCGCGCCGGTCTGCAAATGCAGGGTCATGATTGCCACGCCCTTGTCCTGGGCGGCGCGCTGTAATTCAGCCGGGCCAATGTCGGACCGCGCGTTGGTATCACGCGCATCCTTGGGGCCGGCGTCGGTGATCAGGATCACGATGCGCGCGTCAAACGGGTCATCCCCGTCCGGTGCCCAGTTGGTCAGTTCGACCGCATCCTCGACGCCGGCAAGGCTGTCTTCGTTGAAACCCGGCGAGTTGACGGTTGCCACACGGGTCGCGGCACGAATGGTGGCGACCACCGGTGTCTGATCCTTGCGCCGGGCCAGCGGCAACAGGGTGCGGGTGCGATATTCCAGCCCCGGTGCAACGCCTGTGTTGTCACGAAATGCCACCACGCCGAACTGTACCCGGCCACCAATATCGCTGCCTTGCAGGTCTGCGATAATCCGCTCGACCGCCTTTTGGGTGCGGGCGATGAACGGGTCCATCGATTGGGTGGTGTCGAACACGAACACGATGCCGGCATCGAAATTATCCGCAATCGCCCCGCCCTGCCCTTCTTTATGCAGCGGCACCGAGGCAAGTTTCAGCAGCAGGTTTTCTTCGTAGTTCAGCGGGTGCAGGTCCTGCACAAAATCAAGGATCGGCATCAGGTAAAGCTGTTGGACAATGTTGACGTATTCCTCGGGTTCGGCGGCGATAATGCCGCTTTCCCCGGGGGGGGTGCCCGCCGCGACATCCGCCAGCAACTTGACCTGCATCTGGCGCAGCGCCTCGTGTTCCATCAGGGCGCGCAGGCGTGATTCCGAGGCGAACAGGAACTGGCGCTCGCGCCCGGCGGCATTGGTAAAGGCGGCAACGATATTCTGTGTCCAAGGCACTACATCGGTGTCGCGGACCCAAGCATCAGGCCCGGCAGAGATCGAAGGGCCGACATTGAACCAACCTTCTTGCGTGGCGTATACGT